>NZ_JBEXUS010000053.1:0-53626 GCF_040614455.1 Nocardia sp. NPDC005978 | reverse complement strand
CGCCACCTTCACGGTGGCGCGTTCGCCGGGTCTGCCGAGCCGTGGCTAGCCGGTCTTGCGGTTCATCCGTGCCTTGCGCCGGAAGGACAGCTCGTCCTCGGGACGGTCGGAGACCGTGGTGTTCGGTTCGGCCCGTTCAGCCGGGAAATTGGCGATGGCGCCGGTGAGCTCGCGCATGGCGCCGCTGACCGCGATGCCGAAGACGCCCTGACCGCCCTGCAGTAAATCGACGACCTCCTCGGGCGAGGAGCACTCGTACACGGTGGTGCCGTCGGAGAACAGGGTGATGCCGGCCAGATCCTCGACGCCGCGGCTGCGTAGGTGGTCGACGGCGATGCGGATGTTCTGCAGCGAGATCCCGGCGTCCAGCAGTCGCTTGACGATCTTCAGGACCAGGATGTCCTTGAACGAGTACAGGCGCTGGCTGCCCGATCCGGTGGCGCTGCGAATCGATGGCACGACGAGTCCGGTGCGAGCCCAGTAATCGAGCTGCCGATACGTGATTCCAGCCACCTGGCAGGCGCTGGGCACGCGGTATCCGACGAGTTCGTCCGGAACCGTGTCATCGGGGAACAGCCCTGGCTGCACCACATCCTGCGGTTGCGGTTGGTCTCCCACTGACTACTCCCTTACTGCTGGCCTATCAGGGCTCGTGTCCCGAAGGTGAACGTGTCCCAAATTCAACACTGCATCGACGCTGGAGCGTGGCCTGACTGTCGAGGCTACTCTCCTGATTGTCTAGGGAGTATCGGCGTTGAACCAAGCGTGATGAGCGGCGTGTTTCTAGACCTTAAGTACAGGTCGAGATAACAATTCGGCCGCCCCCCGGATACGACTGCGACGGACACTCGGACAAACGCCCGAAATGCCCGCCGCCCCGTTCTCTCTAACTGTCGGTGGCCTTGAAATCATCCGGCGAGACGGATTCGAGAAATTCCTTGAACTTCTCCACCTCGTCCTCGCGCTCGTCCGGCATGACCAGTCCGGCTTCCTCGAGCACCGGCTCCTCGGCGTAGATCGGACACCCCACCCGCAGGGCGATGGCGACCGAATCCGAGGGCCGGGCCGACACGCGCAGATCGTTCTCGAAGATCAGATCGGCGTAGAAGGTCCCCTCCTGCAGATCCACGATCCGCACCTCTTTCAAGGTGTGCCCGAGATCCTTGATCAGGATCTTGATGAGATCGTGGGTCAGCGGCCGAATCGGCGTCACGCCTTCCTGTTCGAGCACGATGGCGGTCGCTTCCGCCTGCCCGATCCAGATCGGCAGGTACCGATCGCCGGACACTTCACGAAGCAGCAACACGGGCTGGTTCTGTGGCTGTTCGACACGAATGCCGATCACACGCATCTCGCTCATCGCCGTGCCCGCCCGGCGCCGCCCGCGATCATGCGCGAAGCCGCACTGTGTTGACTGATTCGCCTACTGCGCTCACTCATCGCACTGCCTCCCATACTCGCAAGCTGCCCGCTAGGAACAGCAAGGCCAGCCGTATCACCGAGTCTAGGCGAAGATTTCAGCCCCCGAGGGAAGCGCGCACAGAGGCCTTCACGAGGCAGGTGTGCAGCGTCAGCGACAATGCCGCCAACTCGCGCACGGTCTCTTCCGCGCGGGCGCGGGCATCGGCGTCGCGGCTCTTGGCGATGGGGGCGGCGATCTGGGCGACCATGGCCGCCTCGCGATCGGCGGCGAGCTTGAAGGCCCGCAAATGCCTTGCCTCCAAGCCGAATTCGCTCAGCGCCTTGGCGGTACGAGCGAGCGTCACGGCGTCGGCGTCGAAGTAGCCGGCGGCGCCGGGGGTGATGAGGTTGGCGCGGACGAGTTCGGTCAGGAACTTCTCGTCGATCCCGGCCTGCTGCAGCAGATCCGCACGGGGAACCCGGATTTCGTGGTCGAACCGGAGTTCCTCCGGCGATACCTCACCGGGCACGACGCCCAGCCGTCTCAATCGCGCCGGTCCGGGTGCGGCCGCCGCGGTCCCTTCCGCGAGGGAGGCCTCCCCGAGCGCTCGGGCACGGGCTTCCCGTACTCCGAGCGTCGCGGCCCCACTGTCGATCGCTTCCAGCTGTTCCTTGATCACCTTGAGCGGCAGGTACTGGTCCCGCTGCGCGGTGAGCACGAACCGCAGGCGTTCCACGTCCGCGACGTGGAACCTGCGGTAGCCCGAAGCGGTGCGCTCCGGGCTGATCAGGCCCTCCGATTCGAGGAACCTGATCTTCGAAATGGTGATGTCCGGGAAGTCCGGACGCAGCAAATCCAGCACGGAGCCGATCGACATACCTCCGCGCGTCCACTGCGCTGCGCCTGTCATTCCGCTCGGCCCTATAGCGCGCCCGCCGCCGAATCGCTCGACGCGGGGCGCGGACCGGTGAGGAAGACGAGCCGGAACTTGCCGATCTGTACTTCGTCGCCGTTCTGCAGCTCCGACGAATCCACCGGCTCCCGGTTCACGTAGGTGCCGTTCAAACTGCCCACGTCGACGACCTGGAAGGTGTCGTCGTCCTGGCGGAACTCCGCGTGCCGACGGCTGACGGTGACATCGTCCAGGAAGATGTCGCTGTCCGGGTGGCGTCCCGCGGAGGTGGTGGGCTGATCGAGCAGGAATCGCGAACCCGCGTTCGGTCCGCGCTTGACCACCAGCAGGGCCGCGCCCGCGGGCAGACCCTCGACTCCGACCGGCGCCTCGCTGCCGGGCTGCTGCTCGGTGCGCGACGGTTCGACCTCGTTCAGGAAATCAGCACGGAACACCGATGTGGTCTCAGCTGCTGTCTCCTGGTAACCCGGGTCTTTGTTCTCGCTCACCCTTGCTCTCCTCCTCGAACCGAATTAATCCATGCAAGCAGTTGATGCCCTCAGAGTGTCGATCGCCGGGCGCTCTCGCGTTGGGCGAGTCCGGAAATCCCGGGGCATCGGCTACCGCACATCTGTTGGCATTGACCGTACCCTGCTGGGGCGTGCCCGTGCAGGTAGAACTGTGAAGGCTGGTTCAGCCTCCGATAACTCCTTGATAACCTGCGGCATCGAGCAGGTCACCATAGGCGGCTTCGAGCACTTCCTCGGAGTCGAGTTCGAGTTCGAAGATCCACCCGTCGCCGTAAGGATCGGTGTTCAGGGTTTCCGGCGCGGCGGTCAGAACCTCGTTCACCGCAACGACTTTCCCGGCCAGCGGGGCGTAGATGTCGGAGACGCTCTTGGTCGACTCCACCTCCGCGATGCTGTCCCCGTTGGCCACATCGGCATTCGCTTCGGGCAGCTGCACGAAGACGACATCGCCGAGCTGAGACTGGGCGTAGTCGGTGATGCCCACCCGCACGCGGGCGGGACCGGTGATGCGCACCCATTCGTGTTCTTCGGTGTAGCGCAGGTCATCGGGTAGGTCGCTCACAGGCGGTGTCCTTTCAACGGGCGTCCTTTCGGGATCTCGTCGATCCGTGTGCACACACCCTAATGGCTAGTGATCACCACTCGACGCGGCCGGTATGGCTCGGGCCACGGCGATGGCCTTGCCCACGTAGAGAATGCCGGTCCAGACGTACACCGCGGTACCCCAGATCAGGAACGCGCCGCCGAAGGCGCGGCCGAATCCCGCGGCGGCCCAGTCCATCTGGCCGGCCAGCAGCCACGGCAATGCGGACATGAGGCCGAAGGTGGCGGCTTTACCCAGGTAGATGACGTCGGGCGGCGGCAGATCGCGGCGCCGGTAGACGGTCAGGGTGAGGGTCAGGATCAGGTCGCGGGCCACCAGGATCAGCACCACCCACCAGGGCAGGATGCCGCGAATCAGGAAGCCGCCCAACGTCGCCAGCAGATACAGCCGGTCGACCAGCGGGTCGAGAATGGCACCCAGTTTGGAGGATTGGTCGAGCAGCCGGGCGAGCTTGCCGTCCAGGAAGTCGGTGATGCCACTGGCGATGAGCAGGGCGAAGGCCCAGCCGTCGGCCTCCTTCACCAGCAGCAGCCACAGGAACACCGGCACCCCGATGAGCCGGATGATGCTGAGCACATTGGGGACGGTGAGGATGCGGTCGCTGTACACCGGTTCGGCGTGGTTGCGCTCGGTTGTCACCACTCGGTTCTTACACCGCCGACGGCCCGGTGACCATCCGGGCACGCCGCGTGGCCGGTCGATACGGGGGAGGATATGGTCTCCGCCATACGACGCGGGTGACAGAATGAGTGGGGAACTATCTCATCTACATCCCGGCATGTGAGAGGAAAGACCATGCCCGACTTCGACTACGACGTCGTTGTGATCGGCTCCGGCTTCGGGGGAAGCGTCAGCGCGTTGCGCCTGACCGAGAAGGGGTACCGGGTCGCGGTGCTGGAATCCGGCCGCCGCTGGAATGCCGAGGATATCCCGAAGACGAATTGGAATGTGCGCAAGGCCATTTGGGCCCCGCGACTGGGCATGACCGGCACCCAGCGAATCAGCGTGCTCGGCAAGTGCGCGGTCTTCTCCGCCTCGGGGGTCGGCGGCGGCTCGCTCATCTACGGCAATACCCTCTACGAACCGCTGCCGGACTTCTACACCGATCGCCAGTGGGCGCACATCACCGACTGGAAAGCCGAGCTCGCGCCCTATTACGACCAGGCCCAGCGCATGCTCGGGGTCGCACCGAACCCGCGAATGACGCCCGCCGACGAGGTGATTCGCGCGGTCGCCGAGGACCTGGGGGTCGCCGACACCTTCCACGCCACCAATGTCGGCGTCTTCTTCAACGAGGCCGATCCGGGCGCCGAGGTCGCCGACCCCTACTTCGGCGGGGTCGGGCCGCGCCGCAACGGCTGCGTGCACTGCGCGCGCTGTTTCACCGGCTGCCCGCACAACGCCAAGAACACCACCCCCAAGAACTACCTCTACCTGGCCGAGCAGGCCGGCGCGGCGGTGTTCGCGCTGCGGACCGTCACCAAGGTGCGGCCGATGACCGGCGGCGGGTACGCGCTCGAGACGGTGCGCTCGGATCGCTGGGTTCGCAAGGACCGCAAGACCTTCACCGCCGAACAGGTGGTGTTCGCCGCGGCCGCGCTGGGAACTCAGAAGTTGCTGCACCGGATGCGGGACGAGAAAGTGCTGCCGAATCTGTCCCCTCGATTGGGTGAACTGACCCGTTCCAACTCCGAGGCGATCTTGAATGTGGTGAGCCGCGAGCGCGATGATTTCGCCCAGGGCATCGCCATCACCTCCTCGATTCATCCCGAGCCCAACACCCATATCGAGGTGTGCCACTACGGCAAGGGCCAGAACGGGTTGTTCCCGCTGTCGGTGCCGATCGTGGACGGTGGCGCGTTCCGGTTCCTGCGCTTCCTGCTGGCGATCCTGCTGCATCCGGTGGTGTTCGCGCGCAGCCTCAACGCCCGCAACGCCTCGGACAAGTCGGTGATCCTGCTGGTCATGCAGTCGCTGGACAATTCGCTCACCTCGTACCGGCGCTGGGGGCAGCTCAAGACCCGGCAGGGCACGGGTCAGCCGAACCCGACCTGGTTGCCGGTGGCGCACGAGGTCGGGCGGCGCTTCGGGTCCAAGGTCGGCGGCGATGTGCAGAGCCTGATCATGGACGTGTTCAACATCCCGGCGACCGCGCACTACATCGGCGGCTGCGTCATCGGCGAGGGTCCGGAATCGGGCGTGGTCGATCCGTACCAGCGGGTGTTCGGCTACCCCGGGCTGCACGTGGCCGACGGTTCGGCGGTGACCGCGAACCTGGGTGTGAATCCGTCGCTGACCATCACCGCACAGGCGAGCGCGCGATGGCGTTCTGGCCCAACCGCGACGAGGTCGATACCCGGCCCGAACTGGGCGCGGCCTACCGCCGCATCGCGCCGGTGCAGCCGAAACAGCCGACCGTGCCGGAGTTCGCGCCGGGCGCACTGCGGCTGCCGATCTTCCCGGTGGCCTGATCGACTCGCGGCCGGCCCGATACCCGGGCCGGTCGCGGTGTGTCCGGGGTCTCATCGCCCGGGCGGTCAACGGCCTCCGCTCGGCTAGGCGCGGGCCCGTGCGCACCGGTAAGTTGGATTGTCGTGTGCTCCAATGTGATCGACTTCCGTACCCCCGTCTCGGCCGAGGAGGTATGGGAGCGCGGCCGGGCGCTGCGGGAACGCACGCCGGTCCAATCCCGGGACCGGGCCGCGGCCGCTCCGGATCGCCCCGGCGTGCTGGAATTCCTCGAGACCAGCAATCGCGGCAGGCTCGATCACCTGGTCCCGCTGCGCGTGGCGCGGATGGCGGCCTCCCCCTACTCCTTCTTCCGCGGTTCGGCGGGGCTGATGGCCGCCGATCTGGCGGCCGGGCCGACCAGCGGGCTGGCCGCGCAGCTGTGCGGTGACGCGCACGCCGCGAATTTCGGGCTCTACGGCACCCCGCGCGGCGAGATCGTCATGGACATCAACGATTTCGACGAGACGGTGCTGGGCCCGTGGGAATGGGATCTGGAGCGGCTGGCCGCGAGCCTGGTGCTGGCGGGCCGTGAGGGTGGAGCGAGCGAGGCCGAGTGCCGGGCCGCGGCCGCCGACGCCGCGCGCTCCTACCGCCAGGCGGTGACCGAGCTGGCCGAGCAGCCCTTCCTGACCTCGTGGACCGCGCTGCCCGACGAGTCGGTGATCGCGAAGTCCAGCGCGGACGCCCTGCTGGACGATTTCCGCAAGGCCGCCAAGAAGGCGCGCAAGAACAACAGCGCCAAAGTGGTGCGCAAGTGGACCGAGCACCTCGAGGACCACCACACCGGGTACCGCAAGCGCAGATTCGTGCCGGATCCGCCGCTGCTGACCGCGGTCGGCGAGCCGGTGATCGAGGCGGTGATCGACGGGCTCACCGATTACGTGAGCACGCTGCGGGAGTCGCGGCGCAATCTGATCGCGCGCTTCTCGGTGACCGACGTGGCCTTCCGCATCGTGGGCACCGGCAGCGTGGGCCTGCACAGCTATCTGGCGCTGTTGCACGGCAACGGCGGCGAAGTGCTGGTGCTGCAGATCAAGCAGGCCGGGCCGTCCGCGCTGACCCCGTTCCTGCCGCCGGTGCCGCCGCGGCACGAGGGTGAGCGAATCGTGCAGGGCGCCAGGCATGTTCAGGCCGAGACCGACATTCTGCTGGGCTGGACCTCGCTGCGCATCGGCGGCGTGCAGCTGCCGTTCATCGTGCGCCAGTTCCGTAATCTCAAGGGCAGCATCGATCTCGCCGCGCTGGACGCCGATCACCTCGACGATTACGGCCGGCTGGCGGGGGCGCTGCTGGCCCGGGCGCACGCGCGGTCGGTGGATCCGCGCCTGGTCGCGGGCTATCTGACGGACGGCGAGCCCTTCGACGACGCGGTGGCCGCGTTCGCGGTGCGCTACGCGGACCGGACCGAGGCCGATCACGCGGAGCTGGTCACCGCGGTCAAGGACGGCCGACTACCCGTGGACGCCGGCTGACCCGCCCGACCCGCCCATCGACACATCGATGGGCGCCAAATCTGTCCTGCCGGTGCGGAGCCTCCGTACCATGACCGGTAACGATTCGACGAGGAAGGTGCAGAGCCGATGCTCGTTCGAGTACAGAATCCCCCGCAGACGCACACCGAGAAGACGCTGATCGATTGGTTGCGCACCTGGAAGGGCGGCAACGACCCGCACGGGGTCGCGACCGTCAATTGCAGTCTCTTCCACGGTGATCGGCTCTATCCGTTCGATGCGGTGATCTGGACCCCGACCAGCTGCGTGGTCATCGAGGCCGAGGCGCTGGTCGAGAAACTCGACGGTGAGCTGGAGGTCCCGCTCAACGGCCCGTGGCGGGTCTCGGAGAAGCTGATCACCTTCGAGGGCGGGGACAAGCGCACCCCGCTGGACAAGTCCCGCGATCACACCTTCGCGCTGCAGAACTGGTTCGCCGAGCGCGGGCTGGGGCAGCGGGTGGTGAACGGAGCGGTGCTCGTCGTGCCGCCGCCGGGGTCGAATCTGCGCGTGCAGCAGCTGTGGAGCGACCCCAGTTTCCAGGTGCTGGTGGGCGACGACCCGGGCACCCTGCACGACTACTTCACCGCGCTGTCCTCGCGCGGGCGGCCGCAGTGGTCGGCCAACGACGTGGCGTGGGCCTTCCGCGGGCTCGGCATTCTGCCGTATCTGCCCGCGCCGCAGGATCTGATCAACGAGGGTTTCCTGGGCCCGGTGGACATCACGCTGTGGCACGGCGGCCCGCAGCAGGCGCAGGCCGAGGCCTACGCCGAGGAGCAGGCGCGGCTCGAGCGCGAGGTGGACGAGGGCCGTCGCTTCACCGTGCCCTCGCCCTGGTTCAGTCCGGCGAATCTGTATCCACGCGAGGCCGGGGAGGTCTCGGCGGGGCGCGGGGTGATGCGGGTGCTGCTGCTGCTCGGCATGATCGTCGCGGTGCTGTGGGTCATCTATTTCGTTCTGGCGGCGGCGTTCCAGTACGGGCCGCTCTGAGCACTCGCGCCCGTATCGGCAGGTAGGCCGCGGTCACCATGGCGATGGCCGCGGCCGTCCCGCCGATCACGTCGGTGGGATGGTGGTAGCCGAGCCCGGTCATTCCGATCAGCACCAAGGGCAGTATCAGCGCGAGCAGCACCGCGACGGCCACGCGCACCCGGGCCGATTCGCTGACCAGGGCCACCGCGGTGGCGATCGCGACCAGGTGCACTGTGTGCCCGCTCGGATAGGCGAGATAGTCGTGCAGCGGCCGATCCCAGAACGGCTTGAGCAGCAGCGTGTTCACGATCATGGCGAGTTCCGGTGCGAGCAGCACGAATCCGGCCGCGAGCCATCGCCGGCGATAGGCGAACCAGCCGACTGCCGCGAACAGCAGCGGCGTCACCACGTACCAGTTGCTCGGCGCGACCAGCAGGTCGTAGACGCCGCGATGCCCGTCCAGTGACGTGTGTATGTGCTTCCCCACCGCGCGATCCCACCCGTTCGGGCCGCCGTCGTCCGGAAACGACAGCGGCACCGCGATAGTGAGGATCGTCGCGAGCACGGCGAGCAGCGGCAGCGCCGCCCGCCGCGGCCGCGGTTGCCGCGCGGGAGCGGATGTGGTCGACCGGGTCACCGTCAGCACGATAGCGAAACGGCCGCGGGCGAAGTCACTCGCGCAGCGCGACCTTCTCCAGGAAGCCGCGCGAGCGCGCGGGCGCCCACCAGTTGGCGGTGCCCAGCAGCCGCATGAACGCCGGGACCAGGATCATGCGGACCAGGGTGGCGTCCATCAGCACCGCCAGGGCGAGGCCGAGACCGAGCATGCGGTTCATGGTGACCCCGCTGGCGGAGATGCCCAGGAAGATCACCGCCATCAGCAGGGCCGCGGCGGTGACGATGCGGCCCGAGCGCGCGATGCCCAGCGCGACGGCGTCGTCGGTGGCCTGCCGCGTCTTGTCCGACTGCTCCCATTCCTCGGTGAACCGGGCCAGCAGGAACACCTCGTAGTCCATGGACAGCCCGAAGGCCACGCAGAACAGCAGCACCGGGATGGTGGCGATGGTGTACCCGGTGGCCGCGGTGCCGAGCCCGCTCAGATGCCCGTCCTGGAAGATCCAGACCAGTGCGCCGAAGGTCGCCGACAGCGACAGCACGTTGAGCACCAGGGCCTTGAGCGGCAGCACCACGCTGCCGGTGAGCAGGAACAGCAGCAGGAACGTGACGACCGCGATCCACACGACCGCGTACGGGAAGCCCTGCGCGATGTTGGCGGCGCTGTCCGCGGTCTGCTGCGCGAAGCCGCCGAACAGCACGGTCGCGCCGGGTTCGGGCACCGCGTGCAGTGCGTCGAGTTGTCGTTGTCCCGCTTCGGAATACGGGTCCAAACCGGTGGCCACCGCGACGTACGCGCTGTCCGCGGCCGTGGTTCCCGGCCCGGCGGGCGCGCGCAGTTCACCACCGGAGAAGATGCCGGCCGGGCCGGTCACCGATCGCACGTCGGCGACCTCGGACAGCGCGGCCTGATAGTCGCGCAGATCGGGCACGGCGCCGTCGTGAGCGGGTGCGGTGACGATGATCTGCACCGTACCGAGCCCGTTCCCGGAGAACCTGTCCCGCAACAGATCTCCGACCTGGCGCGATTCCAGCGAGGTCGGCAGCACCCGTTCGTCGGGCAGCCCCAGTTTCACGCCGACGATGGGTGAGCCGAGCAGCACCAGCAGCAGCAGGACCGGCAGCGCGCACACGGCGGGACGACGCTGGACGACGCGCGCGATCCGGTACAGCAGGCTCTGTTCGACCGGCTTGGCCTCGCGCAGCGGTTTGCGATTGATGCGATCGCCGAGCAGGGTCAGCAGCGCGGGCACCAGGGTGAGGGTGAGCACGATGGACATGAGCACCACGGCCAGTCCGGCGTAGGCCAGCGAACGCAGGAAATCCATGGGGAAGAACGACATTCCCACCAGCGCGATGCCGACGGTGAGGCCGGAGAAGGCCACCGCCCGTCCGCCGCGCTGCATGGCCAGTTCGAGGGCCCGCCGCTTGTCCCGGCCGTTGGCTATCTCTTCCCGGTAGCGGCCGATGATGAGCAGCGAGTAGTCGATGGCCAGCGCGAGCCCGATGGCGGTGGTGATGTTGAGCGCGAAGACGGACAGGTCGACCGCGAAGGTGAGCAGGTAGAGCACCGCGCTGGTGCCCGCGATGGCGGCCACCCCGGTGATGAAGGGAATCGCCGCCGCCACAGCGCTTCTGAGGAACCACATCAGCAGCAGGAAGGTCAGCGGCAGCGCGATGGCCTCGGCGAGCGCGAGGTCCTTCTGGGTCTGGGTCCCGGTCTCGGACCAGACCATGGCCTGCCCGCCCGCGTGCACGGTGACACCGTCCCGTGCCCCGGTCAGTTCGTCGGCCAGTTCGGCGGCGTGTGCCGGGGCGTCGTTCTCACCGCCCAGCACCGTGGCGATGATCAGCCCGATCTTGCCGTCGCCGCTGGTCAGCATCGACCCCATGGCCGGATCGGTCCAGGGGGACACGATCTTGTCGATCCGCTCGTCGCCGCGGAGCCGCTCGGCGATCTCCCGGCCGCGCGCGGCGGAGGCCGGAGCCTGTGCGCCGCCGTCGGATTCGACGGTGAACACCAGTTGCATGCCGGACATGCCGTAGTCGCGTTCCAGGATTTCCGCGACCCGGGCGGATTCGGAGTCCGCGGCCACGAAGCCACCGTTGGTGAGTCGCCCGGTGGCCATCGAACCGATCGCCCCGCAGATCAGGAAGGCGATGCCCACCAGGACCAGGATCAGTTTCGGCCGGTGCATGGCGGGACCCGCGAGTCGCGTGATCATCCCCGCCCCTCGCGCGTCGTCATCGTCGTCGACATGTGCTCCACCTCGTTGTCCGCTCCCCCGCCCCGTCAGGGGCCTGCAGGGCTCATCCTGACGGGGCGGGAGGGTGCACCGGAACGACTTGTGGCAAACCTCTCAACGACGCTGTGTAGTAGGGTAATTCGCGCCGGTGGGAGTACTATTCCGCGCTCACCGGAGCATCCTTTCCGGTGGTGTCGAGCATGGCGGCGTGCAGCAGGTTGTCCGGCACGCCCAGCCCGCCGACCAGGGTGCTCGCGTGCGGGCGCAGCCGATCGACGAGTTCGTTCACCCCGCGCCGCACGTTCTTGGCACGCTCCACCGACATGAACCGGTGCATGATGTACCAGGCCTGGTTCTCCTCGATGGTGGAGTACACGAACAGATCGCACACGCTGTCCGCGAGCTCACGCGCCTCGGGGTCCTCGATGTTGGCGATGCCCTCGATGAACGCCTCCAGCACGAGCCGGTCGATGTGCGCGGTGCCGGCGGCCAGGATGTGATCCTGGGCATTGTTGAACGCCTCGAACGGCCCGGTCTCCTTGGCGCGCGCGCGAAGTCGATGCCCGGCGGTGCGCACCAGGTAGTCCTCGCGGTCGGCGAACAGCTGCAGCTGTACGTCCCGGCGCGCGAGATCGCTGTCGTCCACGCTCTCGTCCGAGCGATCGCGCAGGCGCTGGATGAGCTGGCGCACACCGGAAGTCTCGCGCACCGCGTCCCGGGTCATGGTGGCCGCGAAGCGCACCCAGCCCATGGCGTCGAGATCGCGGACCTCGTTGGAGTAGGCGGTGAGCAGATCCTTGGCCACCAACTGGGTGAGCACCAGGTTGTCGCCCTCGAAGGTGGTGAAGACATCGGAGTCCGCCTTGAGCGTGACCAGCCGGTTCTCGGTGAGATACCCTGCGCCGCCGCAGGCTTCGCGGCACTCCTGGATGGCGCGGGTGGCGTGCCGGGTCTGGGCGACCTTGAATCCCGCCGCGCGCTTCTCCAGCGCGCGCTGTGCGCTCGGGTCCACGTGCTGCCCGGTCTGCACCAGATGCATGCGCAGCACCAGGTCGTTCTGCGCGAACTGCAGCGCGTACGCCCGGGCCACCAGCGGCAGCAACCGGCGCTGATGGCTGCGGTAGTCCATCAGCACCGTCTCCTCCCCGGTGTCGGGATCGGCGAACTGGCGGCGCTGTTCGGCGTAGCGCACCGCGATGGTCAGCGCGACGCGGGCCGCGGCGGCGGCCGCGCCGCCCACGCTCACCCGCCCGCGCACCAGCGTGCCCAGGGTGGTGAAGAAGCGCCGGCTCGGGTTCTCGATCTCGGAGCTGTACGTGCCGTCGGGCTCGACGTCGGCGTACCGGTTGAGCAGGTTCTCGCGCGGAATTCGCACCTGGTCGAACATGATTCGGCCGTTGTCGACCCCGGGCAGACCGCCCTTGAGACCGCAGTCGGAGGTGGTGACGCCGGGCAGGTCGCCGCCCTGCTCATCGCGGATCGGCACCAGGAAACAGTGCACGCCCTCGCTCTTGCCGCCGGTGACCAGCTGCGCGAAAACCGCTGCCATGCGGGCGTGTTCGGCCGCGCCGCCGATGTAGTCCTTGCGCGCGGAGGCGGTGGGGCTGTGCACGACGAACTCCTGCGTGGCGGGATCGTAGGTCGCGGTGGTCTCGAGGTTGGCCACGTCACTGCCGTGCCCGGTCTCGGTCATCGCGAAGCAGCCCAGCAGTTCCAGCGGCATCAGTTTGCGCACGTAGTCGCGATGGCGTTCGGTGCCGAGGTTCTCCACCGCGCCGCCGAACAGGCCCCACTGCACGCCGCACTTCACCCACAGCGAGAGGTCGGTGTACGCCAGCATCTCCAGCGCGGTGACCGCGCCGCCGGGATCGAGGGTGCCGCCCTCTTCGCGCCGGAAGCCCATTTCGGCCCAGCCGAAGGAGGAGACCAGGTGCATCTGCTCGAGCACACGCTCGCGCGCGGCCTTGTAGTCGAGGTAGGGGTCGCCGAAGAGGCGTTCATCGTCCAGGTGTGCGCGGGCCTTCTCCCGCACCGCACGCCAGGGCCCATCCAAGGCCGCCCGTAGTTCGTCCGCTATCCGATCATCACCGGTTGCCATATTTACAAACCTACTGCCCCGGTCGTGCGCAACCTGGTGATCTATCGCACGCGTGTAGTTTTCACATTGTGAGCAACGAGGTCCTTACAGATCCTGGTGCCCAAGTGAGTGCGCCCGGCCGCTGGCGACGGCTGTTGTCCCGAGTGGTCGATCGGGCGGTCGCCGAGCGCATCGCCACCGCCGACGCGGTCGTGGAGGCGCCCGCACCCGTACAGCCCATCGATCTCACCGACGACGCCAAGGTCACCCAGGTACTGGACCTGGCCGAGCGCGTCGGGGAGGTCGTGCTCTCCGCGGGCACCGCGGTCACCGACACCACCGATCAGGTCGATTTCATCGCCTCCACCTACGGCCTGAAATGCGATATCGACGTCACCTACAACTCCATTCGCATCTCCGCCGAACGCGGCCCGGCCCTGCCGCCCGCGAGCACCATGCGCGTGGTGCACTATCGCTCGCTCGATTTCACCCGGCTCGCGGCGGTGGACCGGCTGACCCGGCGCATCCGACGGGAACTGCCGCCGCCCGACGAGGCCCTCGCGGCGCTCGAGGACATCACCACCGCACCCCATCCGTACAACCGCTGGGTGGCGACCTTCGGCTGGGCGCTCATGGCGGCGGCGATCGCACTGCTGCTCAACGGCGGCCTGCTCATCGCCCTGATCAGCTTCGCGGCCACCACCGCCATCGATCGCGTGAATCGACGGCTCAATCACCGCGGCCTGCCGTTCTTCTTCCAGCACATGATGGGCGGCATGATCGCGGCCCTGCCCGCGGTGCTGGTCTCGACGTTCCTGCGCGATCTCGAGCTGGATCCCGCGCTGATCATCGCGGCCGGAATCTCGGTGCTGCTGGCCGGTTTACAGCTGGTCGGCGCGGTCGAGGACGCCATCACCGGCGCCCCGATCACGGCGGCGGCGCGCATGCTCGAGGTGGTCATGATGACCGGCGGCATCATCGCGGGCATCGTGCTGACGCTGCGGGTGTCCGAGTTGCTGAATCTCACGGTGCCGACGGTGAGCATGAGTTCGGCGCGCGACCTGACCAACCTGCCGCTCAAACTGCTCGCGGGTGCGATCACCTCGGCCGCGTTCGCGCTGGCCTGCTACGCCGAACGCCGGGCGCTGGCCGCGGCCGCGTTCAGCGGCGCGGCGGCGATCGTGGTGTTCCTGCTGGTGCAGCACGCGGGCTTCGGTCCCATCGTGTCCTCGGGCGTGGCGGCGGTGGTGGTCGGCCTGGCCGGTGGTCTGCTCGCGCGGCGCTCGCTGACACCGCCGCTGGTGGTGGCGGTCGCGGGCATCACGCCCCTGCTGCCGGGTCTGCGCGTGTACCGCGGTCTCTACGCGCTGCTCAACGACGAACAGCTCTTCGGCATCAATCAGCTGTTCAGCGCCATCGCGGTGGGCTGTGCGCTGGCCGCCGGGGTGACCCTGGGCGAGTGGATCGCACGCGATCTGCGGCGGCCGCGAATACTGTTGCGGTTCGGCGCGATTCGCCGCCCGCGCCTGCGCGGGCTGGTCTCGACCGGCGGCCACGCGGCCCGTTCGGTCAGACCCTGACCGGGTCGATTGTGGGATAACTCACGTAATCCACTGGTGCACAAGCGAAGACGGCACCCTGACGCGCGGCGCGGCCGATCTTGCTTGTTACCGTGACCTATGGATCTGTTCGGGCGATGGGGTGAGCTGGCCTGCCGTTGGCGGTTCGTCATCATCGGTGTGATGGTTGCGGTATTGCTCGGACTGGGCGGATACGGCCGCGACCTGGGCAATCACGTGACCGGTGGCGGCCTGTTCGATCCGAACTCCGAATCCACCGAGGCCGCGAATCTGGCCGCCGCGGCGTTCGGGCGCAGTCACGCGGTCGACGTCGTGGTGCTGTACACCGCGCCCGAGGGCGTCACCGTCGACGACCCGGTTTTCGCCGCGACCGTCGTCGGCCGGCTCGACGATCTGCCCCGCGCGTACCCGGATCAAATCGAGGGTGTGTTCGCCTCGTACTGGCGCACCGAGTTCGGGGCCAGCAGCCCGGCGCTGGTCACCACGGACAAGAAGCGCGCGCTGGCCGCCATCGCGCTGCGCGGGGAGACCGACGCCGAACTGGGCGCGAATTATCGAGCGGTCAAGGACGCCTTCGACATTCCCGGGCTGGACGTCCGGGTCGGCGGCATGCAGCCGGTGGCGGTGACGCTGAACGACACCATCGCCGATGATCTGCACCGCATGGAGCTGCTGGCCATTCCGCTGGTCGGACTGCTGCTGTTCTTCATCTTCGGCGGGCTGGTGGCCGCGGCGCTCCCGCTCGTGATCGGCCTGCTCACGATTCTCGGCGCGTTCGGCGTGGTTCGGTATCTGTCCACCTTCACCGAGGTGAACACCTTCGTGACCCCGGTCGTGTCGATGATCGGGCTAGGGCTGGCCATCGACTACGGGCTCTTCATCGTCAGCCGCTTCCGCGAGGAGCTGGCCGCGGGCCGTGACACCCCGACCGCGGTGCGCCGCACCGTCATGACCGCGGGCCGCACCGTGGTGTTCTCGGCCACCATGATCGTGGCGAGTCTCGGTGGGCTGCTGCTGTTTCCGCAGGGCTTCCTGAAATCCATCGCGTACGGCGCGATCGCGACGGTCACCATCGCCGCCCTGACCGCCCTGACCGTGCTGCCCGCCCTGCTGGCGGTGCTCGGGCCCCGCGTCGACATGCTCGGGCTGGCCCGATTCCGGCGCACCAAGACCGCGGCTCAACTGGACCGCGGTTTCTGGGGGCGCAGCACCGCGTGGGTGCTGCGCCATCCGGGCAAGGTCGCGGTGCCGATCTTCCTGGGATTGGTGCTGCTGATCCTGCCGATTCAGAATCTGGTGTTCGGCGGCTTCGGCGAGAAGTATCTGCCGCCGAGCAACGCCACCCGCCAGGCGGTCGAGCAGATCGACGAGTACTTCCCGCTGCGCAAGTCCGATCCGATCGAGATCGTGTTCGTCACCGACTCGTCCGCCACGGTCGGACCGCTGTGGGATCAGGCCAATCAGGCGCCGGGCCTGGTGGGGCGGTTCGAGATCCCGACGCGCTCGACGACCCACCCGGAGGTGTTCCGCACCCAGGCGCCGGTGGAGGACATCAATGACGCGGGCGCGACCATCGAATACCTGCGCGGGCTGGAGGTTCCGGACGGCACGACCCTGCTCGTGGGCGGTGTGCCCGCCCTGCAGAAGGACACCATCGATTCGCTGCTGAACCGCATGCCGTGGATGGTCGCGCTGGTCCTGCTGGTCACCACGCTGCTGATGTTCCTGACGTTCGGCTCGCTGGTGCTGCCGATCAAGGCGGCGCTGATGAGCGGGCTCGGGCTCGGCTCCACCCTGGGCATCGTGACCTGGATCTTCATCGAGGGTCACGGCGCGGAGTTGCTGGACTTCACCCCGCAGCCGGGCCAGGCCGTCGTGCTGGTGCTGATCATCGCGGTGGTCTACGGATTGTCCACCGACTACGAGGTTTTCCTGGTCTCACGCATGGTCGAGGCGCGTGCCCGGGGCGCGAGCACCGACGAGGCCATCCGCACCGGCACCGTGCAGACCGGCGGCATCATCACCGCCGCGGCGCTGATCCTGCTGGTGGTCACCGGCGCGTTCGCCTTCTCCGATCTGGTCCTGATGCAGTACATCGCCTACGGCATGATCGCGGCCCTGATCATCGACGCCACCGTGCTGCGCATGTTCCTGGTGCCGGCGGTGATGTCGCTGCTCGGGGACCGGGTGTGGTGGGCTCCGGCGTGGATGAAGCGGATTCAGCAGCGCATCGGGCTGAGCGAGCCGGTCCTCGACGAGGAACCGCCCGCCAGCCCAGCCCCGGAATTGGTGAAGTCCGGACGCTGACCGCGCCGGCGGCGGTGTCGCGAGTCAGCTCCCGCCGCCACCGCCGCTCCCGCTGCCGCCCAGACCGCCGCGCTCGGTGGTGGTCACGGGCGCTTGCGGTTTGGTGAGACCGGGTTTGGTGGTCGAGCCCGGGGACGTGGTGGTCCGGGGCGCGGTGGTGGTCTTCTGCGTGGATGAGCTGACCACCGGCTTCGGCGTGGCCGGGCGATTGCTGCCGCCGCATCCGGTGACCAGCAGCGACACCGCCACCGCCGCGGGCAGTGCGTAGGTGACCTGCCGTGACTTCAATGACCTGCGGCGCGCAGGCTTGTCCGAGGATGCACTCGGCATCATCGCCCCCCGATATTCGAAACTGAAAAATCCGCCCGAGGTTAGCAGCAAATCCTGGTCGGGCCAATCGCATATGCGGGCGGAACGACCTGCGCGCGAACGCGATTCAGCCGACGGTCAGCCCGATACCGCGGCCGATGTCGGTGAGGGTCGCGTCGAACAGCACGTCGGGATTGCCGATGGGGATCGGGTAGTTGCCGAAGACCTCGAGGGTGACGTGCCCGTACAACCGGGCCCAGAACTGGATCATCACGTAGCTCACGCCCAGGTCCAGCTTCTCGGCCGGGAACTTCTGGCCGGATTCGGCCAGCACGCGCAGCAGATCGGTCTGGAAGGCGATGAGATCGTCGCGCAGTTCGGCGGGAATGAGTTCGACCGGCGGGGTGACGATGTCGTAGTCGGTCAGCAGCCGGCCGGCGGCCTCGAGGAAGAGGCGGCCGACGGGCTCGCCGAATTGCTGCATGGCACTGCCGAATCCGGCGGCCGAGGGGGAGGCGAAGACCAGCGTGAACTCGCGCGAATGCGCGAGCGACCATGCCCGGAAGCCGCGGCACACCGCGAAGAAGCGCACGCCCGCGTCGTCGGGCAGGCCGTCGACGGCCGCGGCGAGATCGGTGGCCAGGTCGGCGCACACGTCGGTGCGCACGGCCGCGACCAATTGATCACGGGATTCGTAATACCGGTAGAGCGCGGGGGCGGTGATGCCCAGCTCGCGCGCGATGGCCCGCAGCGTGATCGCTTCCAGGCCCTGTTCCACCAGCAGTGACCGCGCCACGCGGCGGATGTCCGCATCACTGACCGCAGGCATCCGGCCGCGTCGGCGTTGTTCACTCACACTGTCTCCATCGGCGAACAAGCGTGGGCCCAACGTGATCACGCCGGGCCCGGGAAACGCTTACTCGTACTTGACCTGCCAGCTCTTGATTCCGTTCAGCCATCCCGAACGGAGACGGACCGGCTCGGACACCTCGCTCAGGTTCGGCATCACGTCGGCGATGGCGTTGAAAATGAGGTCGATCTCCAGGCGAGCCAGGTTCGCACCCACACAGTAGTGGGTTCCGGTGCCGCCGAAGCCAACATGCGGATTGTTCTTGCGCAGCACGTCGAACTGATGCGGGTTCTCGAAGTGCTCTTCGTCGAAATTGGCGGCGGAGTAGAACATTCCGACGCGCTGGCCCTTCTTCAGCTCCTGCCCGCCCAGGACGGTGTCCTGCAGCACGGTGCGCTGGAAGGCGATGACCGGGGTGGCCCAGCGGACGATCTCGTCGGGAGCGGTGCGCGGGCGCTGCTCGCGGTAGATCTCCCACTGATCCGGGTTGTCGACGAACGCCTTCATGCCGTGCGTGATGGCGTTGCGGGTGGTCTCGTTGCCGGCCACGGCCAGCAGGATCACGAACCAGGCGAACTCTTCCGAGGTCAGGCCCTCGCCGTCGACGTCGGCCTCGAGCAGCGTGGACATGATGTCCGCGTGCGCGTCCAGGTCGACCGGGCAGGCGCGCTTGCCCTCGGCCAGGTTCCACGAGTAGCCCATGACCTCGGCGGTGGCGACCTTGTGGTCACCCTCGAAGTCGGGATCGTCGTAGGAGATCATCTGGTTGGTCCAGTCGAAGATCTTGCCGCGATCTTCCTGCGGGATGCCGATCAGCTCGGCGATGGCCTGCAGCGGCAGCTCGCACGCGACCTGGGTGACGAAGTCGCCCGAGCCCTGCGCCTTGGCCTCCTGCACGATCTTCTCGGCGCGATCGCGCAGGGCGCCGCGCAGCGATTCGACCGCGCGCGGGGTGAAGCCCTTGGAGACGATGCGGCGCAGTTTGGTGTGCCGGGGCGGATCCTGGTTCAGCAGCAGGAAGCGCTGTACCTCGATCTCCTCGCGCAGGATGTCGTCGTAGAAGCGAATGACCGCGGTGTTCTCCTCGGAGGAGTACACCTCCGGGTTCTTCGAGATCTCGCGAATGTCTTCGAGTTTGGTGACGGCCCAGTAGCCGTCATCCTTGAATCCACTGCCCGCCTGGGGAACCCAGGAGACGGGCGAGGTGCGGCGAAGCTCGGCGAACTCCTCGACGGGCAGTCGAGTGGCGAGCAGATCCGGATCGGTGAAATCGAAGCCGGCGGGGCTGGACGGCGCGGACACGGTTACCTCCTTTGGAACACGTTCCGGAGCAGTGAACCACACCACACCCGCGTTTGTGAACATGTATTACTAAAACATGTTCACAAACCATGCGGTATGTAGAGAACCGCGCTGGTCAGCGCCGTCCGCCCGCGACCCTCACTCGTAGGCGACCTGCCAGCTCTTGATGCCGTTGAGCCACCCCGAGCGCAGGCGCACCGGCTCCGAGAGCTGGCGCAGGTTCGGTAGAGCTCCCATTGATCGGGATGATCGACGAACGCCTTCATGCCGTGCGTGATGGAGTTGCGCGTGGTCTCGTTGCCCGCGACCGCGAGCAGGATGACGAACCAGGCGAATTCCTCGGAGGTCAGCCCCGCGCCGTCGACGTCGGCTCGCAGCAGGCCGGTGGCGATGTCGTCCATCGGGCAGGCCCGCTTGGTCTCGGCGAGGTTCCAGGAATAGCCCATGACCTCGGCGGTCGCGGCCCGATGATCACCTTCGAACTCGGGATCGTCGTAGCCGATCATCTGGTTGCTCCAGTCGAAGATCTTCCCGCGATCCTCCTGCGGCACCCCGATGAGCTCGGCTATGGCCTGCAACGGCAACTCACTGGCGACCTGCGTGACGAAGTCGCCGCCGCCGGTTTTCTTGGCCGCGTGCACGATTCGCTCCGCGCGCTCGCGCAGCGCCGCGCGCAGGCTCTCGATCGCGCGTGGCGTGAAGCCCTTGGCGACGATGCGGCGCAGCTGGGTGTGCCGGGGCGGATCCTGATTCAGCATCAGGAAGCGTTGCACCTCGATCTCGTCGCGGGTGATGTCGCCGTTGAAGCGGATGACGGCGGTGTTCTCCTCCGAGGAGAAGAGATCGGGATGCTTCGAGATGTGTTTGATGTCTTCGAGTTTGGTGACTACCCAATAGCCGCCGTCGTCGAAGCCGCTGACGCCGTCCGGTTGCGGATTCCAGTGCACGCGCGCGGTGCGCCGCAATTCGGCGAATTCTTCGAGCGGCAGACGGGTGGCGAACAGGTCTGGATCGGTGAAATCGAAACCGGGACTGATGATTCGAGGGGACACGGTACCTCCTTTGGAACACGGTCCACAGGAGTGAAGCACGCCACACTCGTTTTGTGAACCCCGTTTAGTAAATGATGTTCACTTGATGTGTCACTGTGCGCCCGCTCGGCACCGTGCGCGCGGGGGGTCGCATCGGAGGTCGCAGAAAGCCCGCAGAAACACCAAACCTGTTGGCATTTCGCACCATTCGGTAGCGATCAATGCTGGCCGGACGATGAACAGAACCAGTAGTATTGCGCTGGGCGTCCGGTCGGGGGGACTACCACGAGACTTACGTGTCGCATGATGGAGCTGCAGGATGGCCTTCCGGATCGACCAGGAACAGACTCGACGGAGAGCGCCGCGCAGGGGCGGCGCGCAGCGGTCCGGTAAGGATCGGTGGCAAACGGAATACGGTCGGCGACTGCGGATTACCGATGCGCTGATTATTTGCGCGGCAGTGGTCGCGGCCCAGTTCATTCGCTTCGGGGACCCCGGCAGTGACCCCATGCTGGACTGGGCGGGCGACACCCGCATCGGCTACTCGGCCATCTCGCTCATGCTCGTGCTGGTCTGGATCGGGTTCCTCACCGTGGGAAACGTGTGGTCCAGCGGCATTATCGACACCGGGCCGGAGGAGTACCGCCGGCTCATCTCGGCGACCATGCGGTTGTTCGGCCTGATCGCGATCGTCTCGCTGCTGCTTCGGATCGAGTTCGCGCGTGGCTATCTCGCCATCGCGCTGCCGGTGGGGCTCGCGGGCCTGATCCTGAACCGGTTGTGCTGGCGCAAGTTCGCCGCGCGCCAGCGCCGGGCCGGGCGCTATCTCACCGCGGTTCTGGTTGTGGGACGGCGGGATTCGGCGCGCGAGATCATGCGCTGTTTCGCGCGCGATCCGGCTGTCGGCTATTCGGTCGTGGGCGTCTACACCCCGTACCTGCTGGATCCGGACGATTTCGAGATCGAGGATTCGGAGTTGCCGGTGATAGGCGCCGAATCCTCTGTGCTGGAGGCGGTTCAGGAGACCGGCGCCGACACCGTGGCCATTGCGGCGACCGAGCAGCTCGGCACCCGGGGCATCAACGACCTGGTCTGGAAGCTGGCGCCGCTGGGAGTGGATCTGGTGGTGACGCCCGGCGTGGTCGATGTCGCCGATCAGCGCCTGTCGATTCGGCCGGTGGCCAATCTCCCGCTGCTGCACATCCAGAAGCCGCAGTACGATCGCGCGAAGTCCTTCGGCAAGACCGCGTTCGACGTCCTGTTCGCGGCCGTCGCGCTGCTGGCCGTCGCGCCGTTCATGCTGATGCTCGCGCTGGCGATCAAGGTCTCCAGCCGCGGTCCGGTCTTCTATCGGTCCGAACGCATCGGCCTCAACGGTCACCCGTTCCAGATGATCAAGTTCCGCAGTATGCGCGCGGACGCCGATCGGGCGCTGGCGGACCTGCTCACCGAGAACGAGGGCGCGGGTCCGCTTTTCAAGATCCGCGACGATCCCCGGGTCACCCCCGTCGGCCGCCTGTTGCGCCGCTACAGCCTGGACGAACTCCCCCAGTTCATCAATGTCCTGCGCGGTGAGATGAGCGTGGTGGGCCCCCGCCCGCCGCTGCGCACCGAGGTCGAGCGCTACGACGGCAAGGTCCGCCGCCGCCTGCTGGTGAAGCCCGGCGTCACCGGCCTCTGGCAGGTCTCGGGCCGCTCCGACCTGTCCTGGGAGGAGTCGGTCCGCCTGGACCTGTCCTACGTGGAGAACTGGAGCATGGTCCAGGACCTCTCGATCATCAAGAAGACGATGACCGCCGTGGCCGGCAGCGAGGGCGCGTACTGATCCGCTGCGGCGAACTCCCGTGCGGCCCGGCCCAACTGGCTACCATCAAGGTCGAACTTTCCCGAGCTCGACCTTCGATGGACAGGAGCCGGTCCGTGTTCGACACCAAGTACGCCCTGCTCGCGATCGCCGCGGCCACCGCCGCGACGGTCTGCGCCACCCCCGCCCACGCGGGCCCCGAGTCCGAGTTCATCACCCTCAACGCCGCGGTGACGACGGCCCCCGGCGGCCTCCAGGCGACCGGCACCTACCGCTGTGAGGCAGGCATCGGCTACCTGGACGTCAAGGCCGCGATAGACACCACCGGCAGCGGCACGATCCAACTGGCGAGCACTCCCCCCGGCATCACCCTCCCCTGCACCGACCGCACCGAGACCTGGACCGCGACCCTGACCCCCACCAACAACCTCCCGGTCCTGGTCCCCTACACCGACGGCACCGGCACGGCCCAACTGAACCGCAAGTACTGGAAGGTCGGTTCAGGCGAGGTCCTCCTCCACTTCGGCTGATCTCCACGCTTGCCGACAGAACCTCGGTTCCCACCCACCGGTACATTCCGGGCATGAACGTTCCGTTCCGTAATTCCCCGGCCGACCGCTGGGAGTACGAAGGCCGGTTCTACACCGTCACAGCGTTCAGCGATGTCTCCGCGCGCGACGGATACGGCTGGGAGCTGGAGGATCTCGGACCTGCCCCCGGTCGCGGCGTAGTGCTGGTCGCGTTTTCGGACGACACGACCGGGGCCTGTACCTTGCGCGTGTTCACCGATCAGCCGCTGCCCTTCGCACTGGTGCAGCGGTTCATCGGCGAAGCGGCACAAGCATTCTCACTCGATGCATGAGCACGGCGGCCGGCCCGTCTCAGCCGATCCGGACCACACGTGCCCAGTCCGGGGGGCGGTCGGGGACGTAGTCCGAATTCTCGTTCCACGTGCGGCGGCGTTCGCGGGCGAACAGGCCGACCACCGTCCGGCAGGAGGGGCGGGTTGGGGGCCAGGGGGTTTGGCCGTCGGTCAGGACCACGATCACGTCGGGGCGGGGGTGGGTGGAGAGGGCCTTGGTGAAGCCGGTGCAGAGGTCGGTGCCGCCGCCGCCCATCAGGGGGATGCCTTCCGCCCGGCAGAGGGGGTCGGCTATACGGGCCGCGGCGTCGCAGGACAGGACCGTGACCAGGTCGCGGCGGCCGCCTGCCGCGCGGGTGATGGCGGCCGTTTCCAGTAGGGCGCTGCCGAGTTCGGCGTCGCTGACCGAGGCGGAGGTGTCGATGATGACGCAGATCCGGGGTGGGGTGCGGCGCAGGCTGGGGAGCACGATACCGGGGAGGGCGGTCGAGCGGCGGGCCGTGCGGCCGTAGGTGTAGTCGTCGCCCGAACCGCCGGCCGAGACCGCCGAGCGCACGGCCGCGCCGAGCAGTTCGCGCCACGGCTGGGGCGGGTGCACCGCGTCCTCGGCCCAGCGCCGCCAGCCCGCCGGCGCGTTGCCCGGGCGGCCGATGATGCCCTGCGCCACCCGGAATCGGACGGCGTCGGTCTCCTGCTGGCTGAGACCGTCGGCGCCGTCGGGGCCGAGGTCCCATTCCCGGTCGGAGCCGTCCGCGCCGCTGCCGCAGTCGAGCCACGCCATGGCGGCCGTGCGCGGGCCGAGCCGGAACTGATGCAGGTAGTCCTCCATGAGTTCACCCGGGGACAGGTTCAGGGTGGCGGGCAGGACCGCGCCCTCGGGCTGGATCAGACCGTCGCCGAACGCGTCGTCGTTGATCTCGGCGTCGGCGGCGATGTTCATGCGCAGGCGTTCGGCGGGCCCGGTCAGGTTGTGCAGCGCGGCGAATCGGTCACTGCGGCCGTGATGGTCGCGCAGCAGGTGCGAGACCTCGTGCACCAGGACCGAGGCCAGTTCCTCGACCGGGTTCCGATCGACGAACACGGGCGAGATGTAGCAGCGCCAGTAGCGATCGACGGCCATCGTCGGCGTCCGGGACGACTCGACCAGCCGCATCGCGAACAGCGCGGTCGCCAGGTAGGGCCGGGCCCGGACCGCGAGCAGCCGTGCCGCGGCTACCTTTTCGAGATCGAGCGGGGTTCTCATGGGCGCACCTCGGCCGCGACGCGGGCCGCGGCGCGATCGGCTTCCCGGGACACCGACACCATGGCGGCGAGGTCCTCGATCGCCGCCGGGACGTCCCACTCACCCTGACGCAGCGTGGCCAGGGTCGTCGCGGGGACCACCACCAGGTCCGGCGCGCCCGTCTGCACGGCTTTCACCAGCAGCGCCCACGCCGCGTCCCAGCGCGACCGCTCGGGCCGCTTGCGGACCGCCGCCACCACCGCGTCGAGCACCGCCTGCCGCAGGTCCCCCCGCTCGGGCAGCTCCGCGGCGTCGGGATCGGCGAGCAGCACTTCGGGATCGGGCAGATCCATGCGTTCGATCCAGGTGAGCAGTTCGAAACCCGGCCCGTCCCCGACCGTGCCGCGGATCAACAGCGACAGCACATCCGGGGTGGATCCCGCCGCGGTGGCGAAAGCGATCAGGCGCAGGGTCATGTCCCAGCTGCGCGGCGAGGGCCAGGCCCCGCCGCGGCGGGTTTCGGTGGTGGGCAGCTGATGGACGAGCTTGGGGCGTCCCGCGAGCAGCCCGCACACCGCGCGCCGCGCGAAAGCCACCGCGGCGGTGAGCCGTTCGGGGTCCAGGGCCGGCAGGATCGCCCGCGGCCAGGTGCCGCCGAGCCCGCGGACCACCACGTCGTGATCGTGAGTCCAGTACAGGTGCACGAATCGGTTGGCCAGCGGCGGGCTCAACTCCCAGCCGTCGGCGGCCGAGGATCGCGGGTTGGCCGCGGCCACGATGCGGATGCCGGGCGGCAGTTGCAGCGCGCCGATGCGGCGTTCCAGGACCAGGCGCAGCAGAGCGGCCTGGACGGCGGGCGGTGCGGTGGAGAGTTCGTCCAGGAACAGCAGGCCGCGACCCGCCCGGCAGAGTTCGACGGCCCAGTCCGGCGGGGCCATCGGAACGCCGTTGACGGCCGGGTCGTCACCGATGATCGGCAGGCCCGAAAAGTCGGACGGCTCATGAACACTCGCGATCACGGTGGTGAGCGGGAGATCCAGGGATTCGGCGAGCTGGGTGAGGGCGGCGGTCTTGCCGATTCCGGGCTCGCCCCAGAGCAGGACCGGCAGGTCGGCGGCGACCGCCAGGGTCAGGGCTTCGAGCTGGATGTTCGGGCGGAGTTCGGTGGTCGAATCGCCCAGCAGGGTGAGCAGGTCCCCGGCGACATCGAGTTGGGAGGACTGAACGGGAGCGGAAGCGAGGGTAAGCATGTGTGAATCACCTTTGGGTTGACGAGAATTGGGCGACGACGAACCGGCGAATGGCCGGTGGTCGGCGATGGGGTACTGCCCGGTCGAGATGAGCGCTGAGCCATCACGGGCGCTGCGCGGTCAGGTCGTCCGCGACGGCCGATGCGGTCGCGACCGTCGAGAACCGCCCGCGATGCGATCGGCCCGCGGCGGATGCGGCCCGGCCGCGGTCAGCGCTCGATGGTGGCGAGACGAGGATGATCGCGCCCCGCCGGGCGCGGGGCACGGCGGATACCAGGGTCGGGCGTGGACAGCCCCGCACGGAACATGCCGTAGCGGACCCGGCGTTCCGCGGCCGCTTCCAGCTCGTCCCGCAGGGCACCCGGCCGCAGCACGGCCTCGGGACCGAGCAGGTCTTCGACGATGGCCAGCACGCCGTCGATATCGCCGTGGCTCAGGCGTTCTCGCACACCGGCGAGACAGTCCGGCTGCCGGTGCGCACGATCGATCGCCTGCAGACACGGCAGCGGGGTACCGGTCAGAGCCGCCAGCAGTTCCTCGCGCCGGACCTCGCCGGGGTCGTGATCGAGCGCGGTGAGCACACCGTCGCGCAGGCCGATGCGATGTCGCTCGCCCCGGCATTCGACCGAGCGGGCCTGTTCCGACACGCTGACGGCCCCGGACCGCACGCGTGGCACGTGGTCCCGCACGAGCGCGGCGGCGACCAGCGGATGCAGCCGATCGGCCGTGATCGCCCCGGCGCGCAGCAGTTCCAGATCCGGCAGCGTCCGGGTCGCGGCGTCGGGCAGCACCGGTAGCCCGGACAGCTCCCCGGCCGGGAAGTCGTCGATAACGCGCAGGTGCGGATCATCGCCGTGCTCGGCCGGCTCCACGACGAGTCGCTGCCGCGCGCCCGGGCGCACCAGCAGCGGTCCACCCGCTCGGCCTTGCGAGCGCAACAGAATCCGGGCCTCGTCGGCCCAGCGATCGACCGCGCACCCGCGCTCGGCCCAGGACAGGATTCCCGGGTCGACGTGGCCGGATGCGCGGGGATCGCCGCGCCCGGCAGCCGGCCGAGCACCAGTTACAGCACCGGCCGCCGATTCCACTGCCCCGGAACGCATCAGCAGCTCATCGCTGCGGCGCGCGTCCCACAGATGCCGATGCAGGTCGAGCCGGAACCGCCGATCCGGCCGCGGGTGCGGATGCAGACCGGTTCCCGCCGCCGCCAGGGATTCGCCCCACAGCGCGAGGCTGATCCGCTGCCCGGCATCGGCCCACTCCGGCGCGGTCCGGACGACCAGCTCCACCGAACCCGTTGTCCCGAAGGGGTTTTCGAATCCCTCGGGCCCGTACCGGGCCAGCGTGATGGTCAGCCCGGCCCGCAGTAGCCCGTCGGGCGCACCCCGGGGCATGTGCCAGCGCAGCAGATCCGGCGCGAGATAGCGCAGATCGGCCCCGACCCGGGCGGCCAGGCCGCGCCCGTACCTTCGGGCCAGTTCCCGCAAATCGAGGTCGACATCGAAACCCGCGGCGGCACAGGCCCCCGCCCAATCCCCGGCACGGCGCCGAGCGGTCGCGTTGTCGATCATGGAGGGCGGCACGGCGAATTCCCGCACGCGCTGCCAGAGAGAAATCCTGGAGAGATTCTCGTTCGCGTCATCGGTGAGCATCAGCACTCACCTTCAGCGTACGAGACCCCCAATCCTGATTCGGAATGAGTATTCATCGCCCCGATCATAGAGCCCCGCCGCGCTCCGAGCCACCCGAGGGTGCGGGCCCGCGTGTCCGGCGCCCCCGACTATCGATCACCCCGACCGGGTTCATGTTTGGCGGCGAACTCGAGAAACCGCGGTATCACCTGCTCCGGAATCGCGAAGATCATCTCGTGGCCGACCCCGGGGTAGATCTCGATGTCGGCGGCCGGCATGACCGTGCGGGCGCGCGCGGCGGCGACTTCGGCGTCGTGGACCACGGTTTCGCTGCCGAACAGGACCAGGACCGGTGCGGTGATCGCGGCGAAGCGTTCGGCGGTCAGCGGCCGCGCCCAGGGCAGCGACATCCGGAACTCGAACGACGCCAACAGCATTGCCCACATCTGTTCGGACAGCTCCAGGCCGGGCGAGAGCCACCGATTGAACTTCTCCATCTTCGCCCGGGTCGGCCGGATTCCACCGGCCATGAACTTGTACAGCACCTTCCATGACGGCCGGGCGAACGTTGCCGGCGCAGGCTCCAGCAAGCTCAGGCTCGCGATCCGGTCCGGCCGATGGGCCGCCGCAACCGCCGCGATCCACGCCCCCAGCGAATACCCCGCCAGGTGAACGCGATCCGCCCCGAGCCCGGCGATCACCTCCCCCACCCACGCCGCGACGTCCGCCTCGTCCGCGATCGGCGCGGTCTGTTCACACCTGCCCGCCCACCCCATGACATCCATCGCGTAGACCACTCGCTCCCGGGACAACTCCTCGACGAGCGGCAGCCAGAACAGGCTGTTCCCCATCAGCCCCGGCAACAGCAACAGCGGCGTCCCCGCCCCGTGCCCGGACCGGCGAACCCGCGTCACCCCGAACGAGGTCTCGACGTCGATGTCCTCGAATTCCACCGGCCACTGCCCCGCCGCCACGTCATAGGCCCGCAGATACACGCCCTTGTTCGCGTCACTCGTGAATCGCCCGATCTTCGGCATCCCGGCCCCTTCCGTTGATGGTACGAACATATCAGAGAATTGATATGTTCGTATCATCAAATCGATGTCGGGAAACTCGAAGACTGGCGGCAGACGATTGGAACCCATTGCGCCACAACATGAGTGGCGCACCTCCCACGCCGGGTTCGCAGCCGCCTCAGGAGGCCCTCCGGCCACCACCCCGCAAGCCACCGAGCCGGGTCGCGGCCCGTGTCGCCAGACCCGCGCCGCGGAGCAACCAGGAGAAGGTGGGCGACGCGGGCCCGGGAACCAGCCCGGCGAGCTGAACCGCGTCGACCAGGTCGTACAGGGTCTCCCCCTCGGACATCAGATGATCCGCGTCGAAGTGGTAGCGATCGACCGCGGTGCACTGCACGAAGTTGCCGTTGCCCGGCAGCTCGGGAGCCCCCGGCCCGTAGGGATGCAGCTTGAGGGGCCCCACCAGATGACCGGATCCGTAGTAGCGAACCACCATCCGCAGGGTCCCGTCCGGGGCCACGTCCACATAGCTCTGCCCCGGGATCGGGTCGTAGCGCCAGTCGGGGATGGCGTCGAAGAAGGCGAAGTTGTAGGTGACGAACTCGTCCAGGCCGGTCATGGTGGCGCCGAGGGTGGTGACGTCCTTGTAGCGCAGATCGGGGGCGTAGAGCTCGTGGTTGTGGCTCATGTCGCGGGCCTGCCAACTCCACCAGTACTTCTTGGCCCAGTCCAGCGTCCAGGCGATGTCCAGGCCGTGGCCGGCGTAGAACTCGATCTTGCGCTCGTATTCCGCGAACCAGGTGCGGGTCATCGCGGTGAGGGCGGCCTCGTCCAGCACCGGCACGGGCTCGGCGCGATTGGTGAGAACCTTCGGAATCGGTTGCGCCAGGCGGGGTTGCGCCAACGCCAGCTGGAACTGTTCTTCGGTGAACATCGCGATCTCCTATCGGGAAGCACCCGCTTCCCGATACCGATCGTTCTTGTAGGGTGGGGTCCGTGTCAAGGAGTTACGCCGGGCAGACCGCCGCCGACCGCGCCGCCGACCGGCGTGCCCGGCTCATCGACGTCGCTTTCGAACTGGTTGGCACGCACGGTGTTTCCGCCCTCGGCATGCGGGCCGTCTGCCGCACGGCGGGCCTGAGCCAGAAATTCTTCTACGAGAGCTTCCCCGACACCGACGCCCTGTTGCACACGGTCTACCGCGCGGCCCTGACCCGGCTGGAACACGCGGTCGCACCCGCCGCCGGCGACCTGCGCGCCACCTTCGACGCGGCAGCCGAGCTCATGGAGTCAGACCCCCGCGTCTGCCGCATCCTGCTGATCGAACCCATAGCGGACGCCCGCCTGCGCACCCACGTCCGCGACACCGTTCCGGCCCTGACCCGGGCCGCCCTCGGCGACCGCGTCACCGGCTCCCCCGACGACCCCGCCACCCGGATGCGCTTCTCCACTCTCTTCGGCGCACTCATCTCCCTGTTCATCGAATGGACCGAAGGCAGTCTGGGCGCCGACCGCGCCGCCTTCGCCGACCACGCGACCCGGGTCGTCGTACTACTGCTGGGCGACGGCCTCATCGACGCGACGGTTCCCGAGGTCCGGATCGGTCCCGGAACCCGGCCGAATTAGAGTTGCCGAATGTCCTTCACGCCCGATTCAGCACTCGACCCCTCGGACTTCCTCGCCGGTGACGCCGTGATCGAGATCGATCACCCGCGGGTGCGCGCGCTCGGGGAGCGACTCCGCGGCGAGAGCGCGGGGGATGCCGATTTCGCGCGGCGGGCGTTCGAATGGGTGCGGGACGAGGTCGCGCACTCGTACGACGCGCAGGATCCACGGGTGACCCTGCGCGCCTCGGACGTGCTCGAGCAGCGGGTGGGCCTGTGCTACGCCAAATCCCATCTGCTCACCGCGGTGCTGCGGGGGCAGGGCATTCCGACCGCGCTGTGCTACCAACGGCTTTCGCACGACGAGGGCCACGTGCTGCACGGCCTGGTGGCCGTGTACCTCGACGGGGGCTGGCATCGCCAGGACGCGCGCGGCAACCGGGCGGACGTCGCCGCGGAGTTCTCGCTGGACGGTGAGAAGCTGGCCTTCCCCATCGATCCGGCCGCGGGCGATGTCGATTACCCGGGCCTGCATCGGGATCCGGCGGCGGTCGTGGTCGACACGCTCGCCAACGCCGGCGACGTCTCGATCCTGGACCTCGAACTGCCCGACGCCCTGCCCTGATCCTCACATCGAGCACGCCCAGGTCCGGCGCACCCAGGCCTGGGCGGTGTCGGTGAGGTTCCACCACGAGACGTAGTGCGGATCCACCGATTCCAGCGCCCACCGGCTGTCGAGCGCCTCGAAGAACGCGTCGTCCCCGGTCTTGCCGCCGCGTGGCTCCCCGATGTACACGAGCCGATCACCGCCCGAGTCCTCGAACCGAGCCAGGGCCTGCGAGGCCATGGTGTCACCCCACCCCGGCGGCCAGCACAGCATCAGAACCTCGTCGCGGTCACCGCTCGTGTGCTCGGAATATGCTGCGAGGTCACCGATTTCATGCCAGGTCGCGGGCAATCCCGCCGAGCCGGGAAACGACATGTTCTCGTTCCGGTCCGGCGGCTCGGAGTCGAACGCCTCGACCTTCAATCCCAGCGCCGACAGTTGCGCGGCCCAATAGCCCCGCCCCGCGCCGAGTTCCAGCAGCGGTCGCGATCCACAGAATTCCGCGATCCAGTCCAGGGTCCCGGGCGCGGGAATCGCGTACGCGTAAGCCGACTGCAACAGCGTCTGCGCGTAGGCCAGCCGGGCGCTGCCGGTGCTCCGCCCGCCGTTCACCACTCCCCGGGACACCGAGGGCGCGACGATCTCCCAGTACGGATTCCCGGCGCCCCCGCCGGTCAGATAGTGCACGAACCGCAGATCGAACGCCGCATCGGCTCGCTGATCACCGGATCCCGCGAGCCGCCCCGCCGTGTCCAAATAGTCTGCGACCAAAGGAAACTCGTCCCGCAGTCGCCGCTCGTCGCCGAGCAGCGCGGCAAGCTCGGTCCTGCGCTCGTCCGTCAGCTCCAGTTCCGCCATGGGTCCAATCTCGTCAATCGGTGGTCCACATGTTCCAGCTCGTCGCGACCGAATCCCGGAAAAGGGATCGCTCGAGCCTGGGAACCAGCTTCGAGTAGTAGGACTTGGCCGCGCACTCCGCGTCGCAGCCTTCATGTTTGGCCAGCGCGCTCTTGGCCGTCTCGATATTCATGACCGGGTAGCCCGGGACACCGTGATCGATATATGCCGCCACCGGACCCAACTCCTCGAGCGAACGCCTCCTCGCTGAAGGCGATGCTGCAAGCGTAGACGAGTGTGTGTATACGCAACTGACTTTGCGTATACGCGCCCAGACGAGGGCGGCGCGCCGTACACCGGGCGCGCCGCCCGCACCGAACCCGCACACCCAAACGGCTGATGCGTATACACAGAATGAGTACGCTGAGTGACACCGATGATCAGGGCGCGGAACATGATGCGGAGGACGGACCATGACCGAACCGCAGTACGTCGCCATCGCGGGCAGCCTGGCGCGTGCGATCCGCACCGGCGAACTGCGCCCCGGCGCGCGACTGCCGAGCTACGCCGATATCGCCGAGCGGCACGGGGTCTCGGACATCGTGATCCGGCACGCGATCAAACTGCTGATCAGCCAGGGTCTGGTGCGCACGATCGAACGGCGGGGCACCTTCGTCACCGCCCGGCCCGATCTCACCCGCGTCGCGCCCGAGCGGCAGTTGGAAAGCCCGGAAACAACTTTCGGCAACGAGTCCGGCAGGGACGTCGTGATCGAGCGCGACACCGCGCGCCTGGCGGCGACAGCCGAACTCGCCGAGGCGCTCGAGATCGCCGTGGGCGCGACGGTCTCGCACGTGGTCACCCGGGCGTCCGAAGACGGCCGGGCGGTGTCGATCTCGGACTCCTATCAGCCGGCGGGGATCAGCGGCGTCGACGGCGCGGCGTTCCTCGAGGAGACCATCGCCGACCGGCTGCCCACCCCCGCGCACGCCGCCTGGCTGGGCACGCCCGCGGGCGATCTGGTGAAGACGGTGCATCAGCGATTCCTCGGCGGCGACGACCGCGTGATCATGGTGTCGGACATCTCCTACCCCCAGGATCGCTACGACGCCTTCGTCTTTCGCATGCCGATCGGCCCGGCGTAGCGGGCTCTCACACGGTCTCGAGCAGTTGCCGGCGCAGCTCCCGGTGCCAGACCTCGAGCGACAGCAGCGTCCAGATCCGGGGTTGTTCGTCACGGCCGCCGGACGCATGCGCCGCCAGCAACCGGCGCACCGCGGCCCGATCGAACGTCGAGCCCACGAACGAGGACGGATCCGTCAGCAGATCGTGGGCCATGTCGTGCAGGTGGCCGCGGAACCAGGCGTCCAGCGGCACCTTGAAGCCGACCTTGGGGCGATCCACCAGTTCGGCGGGAAGATGGCGGCGCGCCAGCTCTTTCACGATCCACTTGGTGGCCCCGTTGCGGACCTTCACGTTGCTGGGCAGGCGGAAGGCCAGTTCGGCGACACGGTGGTCCAGGAAGGGCGGGCGGAGCTCGAGCGAGGCCGCCATGGACATGCGGTCGCCGCGCTCCAGGAGGTTGTCCGCCAGCCAGGTGTGCACGTCGGCGTAGAGCATCCGGCGCAGGGCATCGCCACGACCGTCGAGGTAGGGGGCCAGGACGCTGCGCCGGGGCGGGCCGCCCAGCAGCCCGTCGCGTTCGCGAGAAGTGAAGGGCGCGAACCAGCCCCGCATGCGTTCGGGATAGCTGGGTTCGGAGATGGCGCGCAGCGCGACCGTGAGCCGGGCCCGGTCGGCGGGCATCCGGCCCTCCAGCATCCGCAGCGGCGCGGACGGCAGCAGGGCGGCGGCGCGCGTGGTGCGGGCGTAGCGGTATTTCGGGTAACCGCCGAACAATTCGTCACTGCCCTCGCCCGACAGCACCACCTTCACGTGCTTGCGCGCCAGCTCGGCGAGCCGGAATACCGCCACGTCCGCGGGTTCGGACAGCGGCGAATCCCGGTGTCGGCTCAGTCGCGCCCAATCGGACTGGAAATCGTCCGCGGTGATGATGGTTTCGTGATGGTCGCTGCCGACGACCTTCGCCGCCAGGCGCGCCCATTCGGTCTCGTCCACCCGGTCGTCGCCGAACCCGGCCGAAAACGTGTGCAGCCCTTCGCCGCCACGCTGCTGTGCCACCAGCGCGCAGATGAGACTGCTGTCCACCCCGCCCGAAAGATAGGCTCCCACCGGCACATCCGCGACCAGCGCGTCGCGCACCGAGGCGCGCAGCGCCTCGTCCAGCAGTTCGACGGCGGCCGCGGGCGAGACGTCCATGATCTCGGCCTCGGTGGGCAGCCGCCAGTACTTCTCGATGCGCAGGCTCCCGTCCGCACCGACCGTGAGGTGATGCCCCTGCGGCACCTTGCGCACCCCCTCGAAGAAGGTGTACGGCGCGGGCACCGAGCGGTGCGCCAGGAAATCGTGCAGGCTGGCGGTGTCCACCCGCGGCGAATCCAGCACCGGGAACAGCGCTTTGATCTCCGAGGCGAAGGCGAAGAACTCGTCGGTGCGGTAGTAGTACAGCGGCAGGATCCCGAGGCGGTCGCGGAACAGATGGGTCTCCCCGGTCCGCGCGTCGTGGATGGCGTAGGCGAACTGACCGCGCAGACGCCGCACCCCGTCCACCCCGTGCCGCTCGTATTCGGCCAGCAGCACCTCGGTGTCGCCGTGCGTGGTGAACGGGTAGTCGAGCTCGTCGCGCAGTCGGCGATAGTTCAGAATCTCACCGTTGAAGGCGATGTGCGTCTGCTGCCCCGCACCCGCCATGGGCTGCTCCGAGCCCGCCAGATCGATGATCGCGAGCCGGGAGTGGGCGAACCCCACCGGCCCGTCGCTCCACACCCCCGACGCGTCGGGTCCCCGGTGGCGCAGGCACTCCCCCATCTTCGCCAACAGTTCCCCGCTGACCGGAGCACCGTCGAATCGGCGCACCCCGGCTATTCCGCACACATCTGCCCCGATTCGCCGTCGACCGTCATCCAGTTATCCCTGTGCGTGTGCCCCGCCAGCCAAGGGTAGCCGCGGTCCCGGCGGGTGTCAGCGGATGTAATCGCCTGGGCTGTCGGGGAATTCGGGGCAGGCATGCCGCGTGCGGGAACGGGTATCGTGCAATCGACACTGCGGGGGCGTGGCGATCGCCCGGGGCGAAAGGCGTGTTGTTGACCCAGCTGCTCTGGTACCTGCACCGGCTGCGCACCATGAGCGGCCCGGAAATGCTCTGGCGCGCGGGCAGACTCCGCGAGCGCCTGCGCCCGCGCCGGGTGAGCTGGGCGGACGCGGGCGCGGAGCTGTTCGGCGGTGCGGAGCCGTCCTGGCCCGAGGCGCTGCTCGCGTTCCGCGCCGGAACGGATCGCCCGGTGCTGCTCGACCGCGACCGGGCCGCGGCCATCGCCGCGGCCGACCCCGATGCGGTAGCCGCGGTGGTCGCCGCCGCCGAACGCGTACTGACCGGGCAGGTCCGCTATTTCGGCTATCCCGCCGCGGATCTCGGCGTCGCCGTCGACTGGAATCACGACCCGCTCACCGGAACCCGCTGGCCCACCGCCAATTCCGAGCGCATCGACCATCGCACCGCGGCCGGTGACCCGAAGTGGATCTGGGAACTCAACCGCCTGCAGCACCTGCCGTGGCTCGCCCAGGCATGGCTGTTCACCGGCGAAACCCGTTTCGCCGACGCCGCGTTCGAGCACCTGGACTCCTGGGTGGAACAGCAGCGGCCCGGTGCGGGCATCGCGTGGCGCGGTGCGTTCGAATGCGGGGTGCGCGCGATCTCGGTGGCCGTGGCGGTGCAGGGGCTGCGCGACGCGCCGGGCCTGACGCCGGAGCGGTATCGCCGCTACGTGGTGCTGCTGGGCGAGAGTGCCCGGCGCTGCTGGAGCGAACGCTCGCTGTTCAGTTCGGCGAACAACCATCTGATCGGCGAACTGGCCGGGCTGGCCGTGGTGGCGGTGCTGCTGCCCGAGATTCCCGCCGCCCGCCGGTGGTCGGACGATGCCCTGGCCCTGCTGACCGAACACGCCGATCGGCAGTTGCTGCCCGACGGCGCGGGCGCGGAACAGGCCCTCGCGTATCAGATTTTCACCGTTGAGCTGATCGGCGTGGTCCACGCCCTCCTGGCACTGCGCGGCGAACCGCCCGCCCGGCTGGCCGCCGCCATCGCCCGCAGTTCGCGATATCTGGCGCTCACCGTGGGCGACACCGATCCGGACCCGCGCTACGGCGACGACGACGGCGGTTTCGCCCTGCGCCTGGGTCCCGAGGAGATCCGCACGGTCCGTGCGCATCTGGGCATCGCCGACGCACTGGTTCCGGAGCCGGCCGCGGCCCGCGCGGGCACGCCGAGCATGACCGCGACCTGGCTGCGCGCCGCGCTCGGATCGGCCGCGAGCCTCGATGCCGAGCCCATGGGCAGCGGTTACGCACCCGACGGCGGACTGGTGGTGCTGCGCGCGCGAAACCGCCGGGCGAGCGTGGATGTCGGCCCGCTGGGCTATCTCTCGATCGCCGCGCACGGCCACGCCGACGCCCTGGCGCTCACCCTGGCCGCGGCCGGGCACGAGCTCATCGGCGATCCCGGGACCGCCAGCTACTACGGCCATCCCGGCCGGCGCGCCGCGCACCGCTCCACCCGCGCGCACGCGACGGTGACGGTCGACGACCTCGATCAGTCGGTGATGGGCGGGCCGTTCCTGTGGCGCGCCCACGCCGCGGTGCGGGTTCGGGCGGTGGATCTGGCGCGGGGCGTCGTGGACGCCGAACACGACGGCTACACCCGCCTCGCCGATCCCGTCGTGCACCGGCGCTGGGTGATCGCCGCGCCGGATCACCCGGACATCGTTGTGGTGGACGCGATCTCGGGTACGGGCACGCATTCGGCCCGGCTGACCTGGCCGCTGCATCCGTCCCTCGACGTCCGCGCCCACGGCCCCGGCCACCTCGCCACCCGGGCCGGGACGCCGGTGCTGGCGCTGGCGTACGCGGCGAATCATCGCCTCGAGACGACAATGGTGCGCGGTGACGAGAGCACCGACCTCGGCTGGTGGTCCGAACGCCTGGAATCGCGCGAACCGTCCTGGTCGGTGGGGGCGTACTGCACCGGCGGCACACCGCTGGCCCTGCTGAGCGTGCTGACGCCGCTGTGCCCGGACGCCGAATCCCCGCACACCCTGAAGATCGCGCACGCGGGCGACCGGATCACCGCCCACTGGATCACCGGCGATGCCCGCCGCACCGTGACCATCGACCCGAACCGTCCCGGCGCGGCCGAGATCGCGGTCGCGACGCGCTGAACCCGGTGGCGCCACGCCGCCCCTCGGCACCCGCGCGATGAACCCGGGCCGGCCACCCACCGGGCTCGGCACCCGCGTGCGATACACCCTGCCGCTCGCGGGAATCAGCACCCGTCCGAGAGGAAAGCCCGTGCGTAACCGACGGTTTGGTAGACGTACGACCACGCCCAATAGGCCGGTGAGATATCCAGCGGGCTGTCCACCATGATCAACTCACCGGGAAAGCACCGCGCCAGGATGTAGCGCGCCCGCGACAGATGCGGCCGCATCGTCACCACGATGACCGTGTGCCAGCCGCGCTCGCGTGCCGTGCGCGCCAGGGCGCGGCCCTCGCCGAGTGTGGTCGGCGGATCGGGCGCGAAACATTCGAGGGTGAAGTCCCGGGGCGGGGTGCGACACGGTTCGCGCACCTCGTCGAGTTCGGTGTCGGGCCCGTACGGATTGGAGAACAGCACCGTGGCCGCGTAGCCCCGCCGCGCCAGTTCCATGCCGTAGGCGTACCTGTCGATGCCCTCGCCGCCGAGCACCACGATGGCGTCCGCGTGCCGCAGCGGATCGATCTGCGGCCGCACGTACACCGGTATGCCGGCGGCGACGAACGCTGCCAGCAGGAGCAGCGCCACCCCCGCCCGCACGCTCCGGCGGCGCAGCGGCGGCGTCACGACCGCCGCGCCGCGGCCCACACCGGGCGCAGCGTGGCGGGCGAGATCACCTGCAGCACAGCCGCGAACGCTGTCGCGAACACGATCACCTCCACCGTCACCAGCGCCAGACCCGCGGCCACGCCCCGGTCCCCCGCGCGCAGCACCGCGTACTCGAGGACCGCGGTGACCGCGGCCGCGACGACCCCGGCCACGACCGGCGGCAGCAGGATGCGCCCGAGTTCACCCGGGGTCACCCCGACGACGCTACGCGAGAGCAGCAGTCCGGTGATTCCGGTGAGCAGCGCGGACGCCGACAGCGCCAGGCCCACGCCCGCCAGGCCGTGCGGCAGCAGCAGCACCAGCAGCGGAATCGCGGTGACCGCACCGGCCCCGGTCATGCCGTTGATCAGATGCGGTCGCCCCGCGCCCTTGAGCGCCTCGGCGCTCACCGACATCAGCGCGTACCCGATGCCGACCCCGGCCATGGCCTGCACCAGAATTCCCGCACCCCGCCACGGCTCGCCGAGCAGCAGCACGACCAGGGGTGCGCCCAGCACCGCCGACAGCGCCGAGGCCGGGACCACGGCCAGCCACATCCAGCGCAGGGCGCCGCGGAAACCCCGGGCGAAGCGCTCGGGCTCGCCCGCGATGCTCGAGAACGCGGGAAACAGCACGTACGAACAGATCTGGACGATCGCCTGCACCGGCAGGAACGCGAGCCGCCGCCCGTTGCGATAGTTGCCGAGCGCGGCGCTGTCCAGCCGGTGCCCCACCAGCACCACTTCGGTGACCTCGACGGCCCGTTCCACCAGGCTCTCGATCAGCAGCGGGGCCGCGAATCCGGCCAGCTCACGCCACAATCGGAGCCGGAAGCGCCCGCGTAGCGGCCGCCACCCGCACAGCCACCACGACGCCACCACCGCGGCCAGCACCGCCGCGTAGTAGCCCGCCACCAGCGCCCACACACCGAAACCGCAGGCGGCCAGCGTGATCGACACCGTGGCGAAGGCGATGGCGTTGGCGGGATCCACGATGACCCGGCGCTCGAACCGGAAGGAGCGCTGCAGCAACGCGTCCGGCACCGCCAGCAGCGAGGTGAGCACCACCGTGCCCGCGGATACCGCGGCGACCGTCCCGACCCGATCGTCCCGGAAGATCGCCGACAGCACCGGCGCGGTCAGCACCAGCAGTCCGGCCAGCGCCGCGCCCGATCCCAGGGTCACCCAGAACACGGTCTCGGCCGCGTCGGACAGCTCGGTGCGGCGCTGGATCAGCGCGTGGCTCAGCGAGCTGTGCGAGAACACGACCACGATGGCGGTCAGGACCGTGCCCGCGGTGAAGACACCGACCTCGGCCGGGGTGAGCAGCCGGGCGAGCACCAGGGTCTGCGCCAGCGCGATGAGCTGCACCGCGCCCACCCCGGCGGCCGAGAGCGCCGCCCCGCGCCGCAGGACCGCGCGCAATCCGGTGGCGGGCGCCGCCGGTTCCTCCGGTTCCCCGGCGGTCACCGCTTCACGGCGGTCACGAACCGGCCCGCGGTGTGCGCGACCCGCTCGGAGACCTGCTGTTTGAGCGGGTGCACGCGCCGCAGCACGCCCGGAAACAGGCTGACCGACACGATGATCGCGCCCGCGCGCGCGGTGCGGCGCTGGCGGAAAGCCTCGCGCGCGAACCCCCGTGCCCCGCGATCATCGTGTGCCAGGAACGCCCCCTGCGCCTTGCGCAGCGCCTCCCAGTACCGGAAGGTGCGCAGCGTCCGGTCCAGCGCGGCGCGCTCGCCCGGACCCTGCGGCGCTGCCCAGGCGAAGGAACGCTCCAGCTCGGTCATGAACGCCTCGACCTTGGCCGGGTCCCGGGTCATGGAGTCGCTGCGCAGCCGGAAGCGGGCCAGGCGCTGCGGCAGGATCCGGATGTCGTGATCGCGCACCATGCGAATCCAGATGACGACCGATTCGTGCAGCTCCTCACCGCCGCGGTCGTAGCCGCCCACGGCCTCCCACACCTCGCGCCGGATGGCCGCGGTGTAGTACGGCACCAGTCCGCCGAGCAGATCGGTCAGGGTGAGCCGGTGCGCCGGATCGGGCCGCCGTTTCACGTTGGTCGAGCGGTAGTAGCCGACGGGCAGATCCGCGCCCGAGTCGTCGAATCGGTAGGCGTCGCAACCGATGGCGTCGATGCCGGGGTCCGCCGCGAAGGCCGCGCGCAGCACCTCGCAGTAGGTGGGCACAACCTGGTCGTCGCTGTCCAGCACCACAAAATAGCGGCCGGTCGCACCCGCCGCGGCCGCCATCACCCCGCCGTCGTAGCCCCTGTTCTCCTGCCGTATCAGGTGAATTCGCGCATCGCGCGCCGCGTAGCCGGACACGATGTCCGCGATCGCCTCGGACATGCCGTTGTCGACGACCACCAGTTCCCAGTCCGGAATCGTCTGCGCCAGAACCGATTCGATGGTGTCGGCCAGCACGTCCTCGGTTCGATACGCGGTGGTCAGAAAACTGAACTCGGGAACGATCGATTCCACCGTGCCAACCCCTTCGGCCCTACCATCCGATACCCACATATCCCGGCCGCAGGCGTCGTTGCGCGGCGCCGGGCAGCCGCACGAGGTCGATGACGGTCCGATCCGGGCCGAGGCCGTCGATGGCGGCCACCACCGCCGGTTCGGCGGTGCCGGCGATGAAGATCTCGCCGTGCGCGACGACGGTGGCGATGTCGTCGGTGAGCAGGTCGCCGATATGCGGCAGGCGTTCCTCGATGAACGCCCGGTTCGCGCCCATGAGCCGGGACAGCGCCACATTCGCGTCGTAGATGCGGACGTCGTAGCCCTTGCCCAGGAGTCGTTCGGCGAACTCCACCATGGGCGACTCGCGCAGATCGTCGGTCCCGGATTTGAAGGACAGCCCGAAGATGCCGACCCGCCGTCGGCCCAGCTCGATGACCAGATCGACCGCGCGGCGCAACTGGGTCTCGTTGGAGGCGAGCACGTTCGCCAGCACCGGCAGCTCCAGATCGTGCCTGCGCGCGGTGTGGGTCAGCGCCCGCACGTCCTTGGGGAGGCAGGAGCCGCCGAAGGCGAATCCGGGGCGCAGGTAGGCCGGGCTGATGTTGAGTTTGGTGTCGGCCAGGAAGATGTCCATCACCGCGTGCGAATCCAGCCCGAGCCGGGCGCACAGCGCGCCGATCTCGTTGCCGAAGGTGACCTTGAGCGCGTGAAAGCTGTTGTCCACGTACTTGGTCATCTCGGCCACGTCGAGCGGCACCCGGAAGCGCGGCCCGGGCAGGCCCTCGTACAGGCTCATCATCTCCGCGCCGGTGCGCTCATCCGATTCCCCGACAACGGTTTTGGGCGGATTCTCGAAGTCGCGGACGCTGCTGCCCTCACGCAGGAACTCGGGATTCACGCTCACCCCGAAGTCGACCCCGGCGCGTTTGCCCGAAGCGCGCTCCAGCACGGGAATCAGGGTGCCCACGCAGGTGCCCGGGACCATGGTGCTGCGATAGGCGACGACGTGCCAGCCGGCCTTGACCGCCAGCGCCGCGCCGATCTCCGCGCTCACCCGTTCCAGATACTCGGTGGACAGGCCGCCGCCGGGCGCCGACGGCGTGCCCACGCACACGATCGAGATGTCGGTCGCCAGAACCGCTTTCGCCACATCCTCGGTCACCGACAGCTGCCCGCGGGCCACCACGCTCGCGATGAGCTCCCCGATGCGCTCCTCGACCACCGGTGTGCGCCCCTGCCGGATGAACTCGGTCTTCTGCGGGTTGACATCCACCCCGATGACCTGATTCCCGCGCGCGGCCAGACAGGCCGCGGACACGCATCCCACATAGCCCAGGCCGAATACGCTGACCCCCGCGCTGCCGCCCGTCATCGGGCCGTCGTCGTTCGCTGTTCGCCGGTACCGCTCGTCCACACTGCACCCCACCAGGGATCGTCGCAACCGCTATTTAGCTTTATACCAATGTATTCCGTGATTCGTTCGAGTTATCATCGTGCGGTGCAGCACGCGATGGTCCCGTGCCCATCGCCGTCGGGGGTGACGATGTCGAGGCCGTATACCCGCACGGGAAAACGGCTGGGGGGTTGCTGAACACGATGAGTTTGCCGAGTGCCGGCGGGGGTCTGAAGTACCGGCTCAGGCGCGCACATCCGCGCCATCGTGCGCTGCGGCGCACGCTGGGAAAGCTCGAGCACGACGACGCGGCGGGAATCGCGGCGTTCCAGGAGCGCAGGCTGCGTCATCTGGTGCGGTTGGCCGCCGCGCGCTCACCGTTCTACCGGGAACACTTCCGCGCCAACGACATCGATCCGTCCTCCATTCGCACTCTCGCCGACCTGCCTCGGCTCCCGCTGATCTCGCGCGATGAATTGGCCGCACGAGCAGCCGATTTCGCCACCCGCCCGCGCTGGCTCATGTGGCCGGCCCGCTCCAGCGGCACCTCCGGGGTGCCGATCCGGTGCTATCGCACCGTCGATTCCGCGGTCTTCGAGCTCGCCATGCTGGAGCAGCAGTGGAGCTGGTTCGGCGTTCCGGCGAACGCTCGTCGAATCGTGCTGCGCGGCAGTGGATTCGCGCACGGCCCAGGGCACGGTCCCGCACTCGGCATGCGGGGCGCACGCCAGCTGCTGGTGTCGAGCTACCACCTGACCCCCGAACGGGTGGATCTCATCGCCGGGGAGATCCGCCGGTTCCGGCCCGACGTCGTGGAGGGCTGGCCGTCGAGCATCGCGCTGCTGGCGGCGCTGCTGCGCGATCGCGGACTGCGCGTTCCGGTGCGCGCGGTCATCACCTCCTCGGAGATGATGGCCCCGGGACAGCGCACCCTCATGCGCGAGGTGTTCGACGCGCCCATCGTCGATCACTACGGCCAGACCGAGCGGGTGGCCATGGCGGGCACCTGCGAGCACGGCGGCTACCACGTGTTCCCGCACTACGGCATCGTCGAACTGCTGCCGGTGCCCGGCTCGGATTCGCGCTGGGAGCTGGTGGGAACCTCGTTGCAGAACAGTGGTTTTCCGCTGCTGCGCTATCGCACCGGGGACGAGGTGCGCCCGGCCGCACCGGCGCCGTGCCCGTGCGGGCGCGCGTTTCCGCTGCTCGGGGTCGTCGACGGCCGGGTGGAGGACACCTTCACCGCGGCCGACGGCCGCCCGCTGCCGCTGCCGTCGAGCGTGGTCGACGATCTGAGTGGATTGCGCGAGGCCCAGATCGCCCAGTTGCGGCCCGGGGTCTTCGAGCTGAGAGTGGTACCCGGTGACGGCTTTTCGGCGACCCGGACCGCGGCGCACGCACGGCGCAATGTCGCGCGGCAGTTCGGCCCGGGTCAACAGGTGTCGGTCAGCGTGCTCGAGCGGCTGCCGCGACCACCCAGCGGCAAGCTGAAAACCGCGGTGGTCGAGCACGCCGAGACGTGGCGGCAGCCGGCGATTCCGGTGGAACGCCGGCCGACATGAGTGGAGGGGGTGTGCCGGTGCGGGTTCCTCGGGCGCACGAACGGTACGAGCACGAGCGGAACGCGCGCCGGCGATATCGGCCCGGGGACAGCGACTTTCGCCGCACCGCCCGCCGCCTTACCGCCCTGGCGTCGACGCTGCTGGCGGCCGGACTGCTCGCGGGCTGCGATACCGGTTCCGGCCCCGGCCCCGGCCAGGTTCCGGTGACCACCGCGGCGGTCGACGAGTTCGCGGCCAAGAATCGCACGCCGGATCCGGCGGCGGTGGGCATCGGCCTCACCGGAATCTCCGCCGCGCGCGGCGATTCCGCGGATCGGGTCGTCCTGGAGTTCACCGGCGCGGCCACCCCGGGCTGGGCGGTGCACTACGTGAACCAGGCGATCCAGAACAGCACCCAGCAGGTGTATCCGGTGGACGGCCGGACCGTCATCGAAGTGCTGGTTCGCGAGGCGGCCAGTCCTTTCGTCTCCGGGGTGCCGCCCTTCGCGGGTCCGGAGACGCTCACCGATCCCACGCTGACCGCGATCGGCCAGATCAGGTACGCGGGCACCGTGCGCGGGGTGACCCAGGTGTTCCTGGGTCTGACGACCCCGCAGGTGGGCTTCCGGGTCAGCGCGCTGGCCGATCCCACGCGGGTCGTGGTGGAGGTCGATCACCGATGACAGCGATCCCGGACGCCGGCGCACCCGCGCCCACCACCGAAACACATACGCCCGGCACGCTGTACGTGCTGCTCGACCGCATTCGGCAGCGCCGCTGGCTGGTGCTGGTCATCGCGATCCTGGTGACCTGCGGGGCGTACGCCGCCTCGCACGGCAAGAGCACCACCTACACCAGCCGGGTCCTGGTCTCGGCCGCCTCGACGCGCCCGCCCACCCAGGACGCGATCCTGGCCCAGGGCTACACGTACTTTCTCAACGATCCCTCGTACCAGTCGAATCTGGCGCAGAAGACCGGGTTCCCGGCCGGCATCACCGGCTTCTCGGCCGAATTCGTCACCGCGAGCCCGCTGTTCTACATCCAGGTCACCGCCGCCACGCCCGCGGTGGCCAAGGCGGCCGCGCCCACCGTCGCGCAATTGTTCGTCGACGACGTCAACGGCCGCCTGGACGCGAGCCGGACCGAGACCGCCGCCGATATGACCGCCGCCATGATGAAGGTGTGGGGCGACCGGCTCGCGGCCAACGATCCCAACGCCTTCAGCGCCCAGATCCAATTGCAGCAGGAGATCGACCGGCTCAACGCCGACTCCTCCAACCACCTCACGGTGTTGCAGTCCGGCGCGGGTGTGACCGCCACCGGACCGGGCCGCGCGCGCGGTCTGGCCACCGGTCTCGTCGGCGGGCTGCTGCTGGGCTGCGTGGCGGCGCTGATCGCCGGTGCGGCCACCCGGCGGCTGCACACCGAGTACGACGTGGTGGAGAAGACGGGGGTCCGCCCGTTCGAGGTGATCCCGCCCGGCGGCACCCCCGAACGCGACGCCCGCCGCGCGGTGGCGCTGCGGCACGTGGCCAACCTCGTCGCGCGCGCCGGGACGCCCGCTTCCACCTCGATCGCGGTGATACCGATCTCGGCGGGCGCCGGTGGCGACGAGCTGGCGCGGTCGATCGCCGAACACCGTGCCGCCCAGGGCACTCCGACGGTGTTCGTCAACGCGAACCTGCGCCGCGCGCCCGGTGCGCCGCGCACCGACACCTCCGAGCCGACGGCCGCATCCGGCCAGAACGCCGGGACCCGAACCGACGACGGGCTCGTCGGCCCCGTCCGGCCGAGTGCCGATCCGCAGGCGACCGAATTCATTCCACGCCCCGAGCGCGGCCTCGCCGAGTATCTGCGCGGCTGGGTGCCCGACGCCAGGGAGCTGGTCACCACGCACGCTCCCGACGGCTTCGCCGAGATCGCCGCGGGCGCGACGAGTCCCGATCCCTATCCGCTCTTCGATCGCGAACGCGTTCGCGCCCTGCTCGATTCGGTCGCCGCCGCCGCGGACACGGTGGTGCTGGCCCTGCCGCCCATCACCGCGGCGCCCGAGGCGCAGATCGTGGCCGACCTGGCGGATCTGACCATCCTGGTCATCGAGCGCGGGCGCACCCGGGTCGACGAGGTCCGCGAGGCCGTGCGGGCCGTGAATCAGGTGGGCGCGCAGGTGCTGGGCGCGGTGCTGATCGACACCCGAGCGCCGCGGTCGTCGCCGCGCAAACGGGCCGGGGCCGCCCCGTGACAACGCGGTCCGAGACGACACGGTCCGAGGAGCATCCCGGCCCCACGGTCCCGCCGCGGCGACGCGCCCGGTTCAGCGCGCGGGCGGCCGCGGCGCGGTGGCCGGACCTGCTGCGCCGCTGGGCTGTACCGGCCGTGGCGATGGCGGTGGCGCTGGTCGCCATGATCGCGGTATCGGGCCGGGCCCCCGGCGGCGTCGGCACCGTCGCGGCGGCGGGCGCGGTGGCCGCGGCGCTCGTGATCGCCGGGTTGCGCGATCCGCGCTGGGCCTTCGTCTTCCTGATCGTGGCGACCTTCCTGCGCCCGGCGATTCCGAAGATCCTGCCCACCACCGATCCCTTCATCCTGGCGTTCGGCGGGCTGCTCATCGCGACGGTGGCCTGGATTCGCGGCCGCCCCGACCGCCGCGTGTCCCTCGGGGCGATCGAGTGCGCGATGGCGCTGTATCTGCTGTGGAACGTCAATTCGATCGTGCAGGAGCACGAGTACCGCCCCATCCTGTACCCGCTGTCGGGTCAGGAGCTGGACCTGTGGCGGTATCTGATCATCGGCACCGGCATCCCGTTCGCCACCTACCTGATCTCGCGCATCATCTTTCGCACGCGCGAGTCGTTGCGCTTCCTGCTGCTGACCCTGCTGGCGTGCAGCGCGTACTCGGCGCTGGTGAGCATCCTGCAGTTCCACGGGCCGCGGGCGCTGGTGTGGCCGCGCTACATCGTGCTCGCGCCCGCCTGGCCCGAACGCGCGGTGGGGCTGCCGAATCAACCGGAGGTCAACGGGCTCATCCTGATCGCCGGGTACGTGCTGGCGCTGGTCCTGATCGGCTCCGAGCGGCGCTCCCGCGCGCAGCGCGTCCTGCTCGCGGTGATCGCCGCGGCGTGCGCCTACGCGGTGTTCCTCACCCACACCCGTTCCATCTGGCTCGATTTCGCCGTGGTCGTGGTGCTGGGCATGGTGCTGGGCAAGGGCTATCGCACCGGCTTCGTGGTCACCGCGCTGGGCACGGTGTCGATCATCGCCATGAACTGGACCGACTTCACCAGCTCGGACCGGACATCGGGCGGGGTGACCTCCACCAACGAGGTCTACGACCGGCTCAACGCCAATGCCACCGCGGTCTGGGCTTTTCTCGAAAAGCCCTGGAGCGGCTGGGGTCTGGGCCGTTTCGTGCAGGTCAACACCTACCGGCACCAGCAGTGGTCGCCCGACACGCCGTGGGAGCGCGGTTTGGGTATCCCCGCGCACGAGACCGAGCTGGGCATCCTGGCCGAACTCGGCATCATCGGCCTGCTGCTGTGGTTGACGGTGCTGGTTCTGCTCGCCCACCGGCTGATCACGGCGTACCTGCGCCTGCCGCCGGCCGGGATCACCGGCCGCCCACTGGCTTTCATCGCCGTCACCGCGTTCCTGTCACTGGCGCTGGCCGGGCTCTTCGTGGATCTGCGCCTGTTCGACTATCCGAGCACGATGGTCTTCGCGCTGATCGGGGCCGCGGTCGGGGCGGCCGACCGCCTCGAGCGCGGCACACCGCGGGATCCGCTCGCCGCGGGCCGGGAGCGCCGGGCGGCGATCCGGGCCCGCAAGCTCGAGACCGCCGCCGCGGATCAGCCCCGAATCGGGGGCACCGAGGTGCGGAACACCCCGGCGTAGAAGTCCACCAGATTCTCTCGGGAAGTGTCCCAGGACAGTTCGCGTTCTACCCGTTCGCGCCCGAGGGCGCCCATGCGCGCGCGCCGGTCCGGGTCGTCCAGCAGGGCGCCGATCGCCGCGGCGAACCCGGCCTCGTCGTTGTCCGGGACGTACACCGCGGCCGCGCCCGCCGAGACCCGCGCCTCGATCAAATCGAAGGAGACCAGCGGCCGGGACATGGCCATGTATTCCACGACCTTGTTCATGGTCGAGACGTCGTTGAGCGGATTCTTCGGATCCGGCGACAGGCAGACATCGGCGGTCGACAGGCAGGTCTGCACGAACTCGTCCGGCACCCGGCCGGTGAACTCCACGATGTCCGCCACCCCGAGTTCCTTGGACAGCGCCACGAGATCCTCGAAAGCGTCTCCCCCGCCCATGAATACGAAGTGGGTGTCGTCGCGGCCGAGGGTGTCACGCAGGTACGCGACCGCCCGCAGCGCGTAGTCGACGCCGTCCTGCGGTCCCATCACCCCGAGATACGCTCCCAGATACCGCTTTCCGCGCTTGAGCGCGGGATCGGGCGGGCGCGGCACGAACCGGGACAGGTCCGGCGCGCTGCGTACGACCCGCACGCGGTCGGGGGCCATGCCGCCGCGGTCGATGGCGGCGCGCCGGTAGCTCTCGTTGGTGGAGATGACCGCGTCCGCGAAGGCGAAGGTCAGTCGTTCGAGCAGTTTCGAGGCCCGGTACAGCGCGCCCTTGCCGCCGGTGAACCGGGACAGGAACAGCTCGGGGACCAGATCGTGGTGATCGAACACGAATCGCGTTCCGCCGACCCGCAATACCAGCGCGACCAGGAACAGCAGATCCGGCGGATTACAGGCCTGCACGACGTGCACCGGCCCCTCCCGGCGCACCCGCAGCGCCAGGCGCAGGGTGTGCCACAGCGCGAGGGAGTACTCGCGCAGGTATCCGGCCGGGCCGCCGGTGGCCGCGCGCAGCGGGTACCGCAGGATGCGCACGCCCTCGAGGGTGACCTCGGGCTCGCGGTCCGCCTTGGCGCCCATCGGGCAGATGACGGTCACCCGGTAGCCCGCCGCGACCAGCGCGCGGCTCTCCTGCCACACCCGCCGATCGAAGGGCACCGAGAGGTTCTCGACCAGGATCAGAATGTGTCCGCTCATCGCAGCACCACCTCTTCCAGAGCGCGCTCCGCCGCCGCGGTGCTCGCCTGCAGACTGAATTCCGTGTGAACGCGGTCGCGGGCGGCGCTGCCCATCCGCTTGCGGGCCTCGGGATCGGCGAGCACGTCGAGCACCCGCCGGGCGAGGCGTTCGGGATCGCGCGGCGGGACCAGATAGCCGGTCTCGCCCTCGACCACGAGTTCGGGGACGCCGCCGACCGCCGTGCACACCGCGGCCCTGCCCGCGGCCATGGCCTCGAGCAGGGCCATGGGGAAGCACTCCACGCTGTGACTACTGAGGACCACGACGTCCATGGCGCGCAACAGGTCCGCGACATCCGGGCGGGAGCCGGTCAGCAGCACGTACCCGGTGAGCCCCGATTCCGTTATCCGGCTTTCGATCTCCGCGCGTGCGGGGCCGTCGCCGACGATCAGGAATTTGGCCGTCGGCAGCTCGCGGACCACCAGCTTCGCGGCGGCCAGGAATGTGTCGTGATCCTTCTCCGGGCGCAGGGCGGCCACGATGCCGACGACCGCGTCACCCTGCGCGACACCGAGTTCCGCCGCGGCCCGGCGGTCGTCGGCGGGGTCGAAGGCCGCCGGGTCGACACCGTTGTGAATGACGCGAATCTTGGCCTCGGGGTAATGCAGATCCCGCACCATGTACCGGACCTGAGCGCGCGCCACCCCGAAGTAGGCGGCGGTGCCGCGGTCGAGCAACCGGTCCACCAGCGGCCGGATCCGCCCGCGCGGCTCGATGTCACCGTGGTTGTGCACCCAGACGACCGAAGCCGGGACCCCGGCCAGGCGCGCCGCGATCCGGCCGAGCGCCTCGGCGTTGTAGCCGCGCGTGATCACCACGTGCGGCCGCTGCTCGCGCATGATCCGCACGAGCGCGCGCAGCGCGGGCACGGCCTGGCGCTTGCGATAGCCCAGGGCGCGGGCGGGCACGCCCGCGTCTGCCAGATCACCGAAGAGCGCGCCCTCCTCGCCGATGCACACCGCCGCGGGCTCGAATCGCGTGCGATCGAGCCGGGGCAGCAGTGTGGTCACGTGCCGTTCGGCCCCGCCGACGCGCAGGTCCGGCACCACGTAGAGCACCCGGATCGGAGTCGGGGTCATGAGGTGAGCTCCCGGTAGATGCCGTCGAATCGCCGCCACACCACGTCGATGTCGAATTCCGCCAGCATTCGCTCCCGGGCGGCCGCTCCCAGGCGCGCCCGCAGCGCGTGGTCCCCGATCACCCGGATGAGCGCGCGGGACAGCGGTTCGACCGCGCCCGGCGGCACCGAGATCGCGCAGCGCTCGTCGACGAGATCCGGTATTCCGCCCACCGGGCTGGTGACCACGCACAGTCCCCGGGCCATGGCCTCGAGGATCGCCATGGGCTGTCCCTCCCGATGCGAGGGCAGCACCAGCACCTGCGAGTCCGCCAGCAGCTCCGGAATCGCCTGCGGGGAAACCCATCCGGTGATCTCCACGCTGTCGGCGATGCCGAGTTCGGCGACCCGTTCGCGCGCCCGCTCGACCGCGCCGTCCCCGGCCACGATCAACCGCGCGGGCAGCGGGCCCGCGAGTGCGGCCGCGCGCCAGGCTTCCAGCAGCGTGAAGGTCCCTTTGCGCTCACCGATCTCGCCCAGGAACAGCACCCGCACCGGCGCGGCCGTGTGCTGGCGCACCGCGGGGCGGGCTCGAACCGCGTTGGACACCACGATGATTCGCGCGGTCGGTGCGATACCGCGCAGCGCGAAAGCCCAGGACTCGCCCAGCGCGATCACGACCGCGGCGCCGCGCAGCGCGTCGCGGATGGCGGCGCGCAGCGGTCCCCGCGCCTCGTCGTAGAACACCCGGAAGTCCGAGCCGTGCACGTGCAGCACGACCGGCACGCGAACCGCGCGCGCGAGCAGTTCGAACAGGTACTTGCGCGGGAAGCTGCCGTACGAGGACAGGTGCAGATGCACCACCGCGGGCCGGCGCACCAGCAGCCGGTACGCGTACACGAGCAGCCCGGCCGCGAACGCGGACAGTTTGACCGCCGGGCCGCCGTCGCGATGGGTGGCGACGTGCGCGACGCGCCAGCGCTCCCACAGCGGGGTCGTGCGCATCTCGCGGACGAAGGCCGACACCCCGCCGCGCGTGGTCATGCTCGTGGAAACCCAGAGGGCGCGTTGACCGTTCACGGCGGCGCGACTACTCGGGACCGCGTCCGGCGGTGATCGCCGGAGCCTCGATGGCGGGCACGCGCGCGATTGCGCCCGGCTCGGTCGCGGACGCCTCGCCGCGCACGTCGATGAGCACCGCACCGAGCACGGCGGCGTCCACCGCGGCCAGTACCCGGATCGCCTTGCGCGCCGGGCCGGTCCGGGCGGTGGCGCGGTCCAGGATCAGCACGGTCGATCCGGCGGCCGCGGCGATCACCTGCGTCTCCACGGCCTCGAGCACCGGGGGCGCCATGATCACCACGAAGTCCGCGCGCTCGTGCAGCGCGTCGAGCAGACGGGCGAAGCGTTCGCGGCTCAGCGCGGTGAACGGATCCTCACCGGTGCTGCCCGGGAACACCTCGTGCAGATTCGGCATGGGTGTCGCGGTGAGCACGGCGTCGATGCCGATGCGGCCCGCCAGCAGCTCCGCGACGCCGATTCCGCGCGGATGCCGCAGATCCGCGTGCACCAGGATCGTCCGCACGCCCTGCCGCGCCCGTTCCCGGGCGATGGTGCGCGCCACGGTCTCCACGCCGGGGGTCGAGTCGGGGGCGGTGCACGCCACCGCGGCCCGGGTCACCGGCACGGCCAGCCCCACCGCGGTCACCACCTGCCGGAGGGCGCGATCGCGCGGCGCATCGGACCCGCCCCGCGCCCTCGGCTTCCGGGAATCCCCCGGTACCACCGCGATCGCGGGCACTCCGGCTTTCTGCTCGACATCGTCGGCGGTGCGCAGCCGGCGGGAGAGCGCGCCGGCGACGAGCGCCGCGACGCCCCCGAGCAGCAACCCGCCGACGCCGTAGCCGAGCAGGGTCGGCCAGCGCACGGGTTCGGTGCGCACCACCTCCGAACTCAATTGCAGATCGATCAGTTTGTTGGAGGTGTCGGCGTTGATGCGATTGATCTGGTCCTGCATCTGGGTCAGCGACACGTCGTTGACCACGCCGTTGGCGGCCCGGATGTCGTCGAACGGTTTGCGCACCGCCGCGATGGCCGCGTCCTGGGCGGCGCGCAGACTGGCGTTGATCTCGTCGCGGAAGGCCGCGCCCGCCTTCTGCGCCGCGTCCAGCGCGGTCCCCGCGGTCGCGGCGGTGGCCTCGATGAACAAAATGGGGCTGGAGGCGACCGTGCGGGCCTGCAGACTCACCGCGTCCGGAACACCGGTCACCGCTTTGAGTTTGGACTGATACGCCGGATCCTCGAAGTACTGCGCGTACCCGACCGAGAGCACCGCGTCCTGATCGGGTGCGCGGTTCGGCGAGCCGACCGTCAGGGCGATGCGATTGGTGTACGTGGGCTGCAGATCGCGAACCGAGACCGCCGCCAGCGCCAGCGCCGCCGCGGTGACCACCAGCACCAGCCAGGCGCGACGGCGAATGCGCATGAGGTGAACTGCTGTGGCACTGTTCAATTCGGCTCCCTGGAAGCTAGGGGCTCGGCACCGACGGATATCGCGTCCGGCGACGCGCCGTTACGCCGGCCGGTGCGCGCGGCCGCCAGGCGCAGGACCGCGCGCGGCGCCTCGGGCGCGAGGGCGCACAGCACGAGCGCGTAGATGATCACGAACACGACCGCGTCCAACAGCAGGGCTCCGATCCCGGTGAGCAGCGGACGGGTATCGGCTTGCAGCACACGGTGTTCGAGGAGCCAGGTCGCGGCCAGGGCGAGACCGGCGGCGGGCAGCGGCGGGCCGATCGCGCGGATCAGGTCACCGATCCGCACGCCGATCACGTTGCGCGCCAGCCCGATCACCACCACCCCGACCACCAGCGCGGTGGCCGAGGTCGCCAGTCCGACGCCGATGAGCCCGTACAGCCGCACCAGAACCAGCAGCAGCCCGATACCCAGCACGAGCTCGATCGCGGTCTGCCAGTTCAGCAGTGCGGTGCGGCCCGCGCCCTTGATGGCCTCCTCGCTCACGCTCATCCACGCCTTGCCCAGGCCCAGCCCCGCCATGGCGACCACGACCAGCCCGGCCTCGCGCCACCGCTCACCGAAGACGATGACCACCGCGGGCTCGCCCACGGCGACGATCAGCCCGCACAGCGCGGCCGCGCCCGCCGTGGTGAGCCGGATGGCACGCAGATAGGCGGCGGCCAGGCGCCGCGCGTCCCGTTCCTCGGCGATCCGGGAGAAGGCCGGAAACAGCGAGAACGCACCGACTTCCACGATGAAGCGCACCGGGATCTGGGCGATGCGCTGGCCGTACCGGTAGTGCCCGAGTGCCGCGGCGCTGAGCCCGCGACCCACCACCGCGGCCTCCACGGTGGTCTGCACCCGCGACCCGAGCATGTTCACCACCACCGGGGATCCGAATCGCGCCAGCTCCCGCCAGATCCGCATCGAGGCGCGGCCGCGCCCGGGCCGCCAGCGCGCCAGCCACCACACCGCGAGCACCCACACCGCGTAGGAGGCGTAGGTGCCGATCACCAGACTCCAGACCCCGAACCCCAGCGCGGCCAGCGTCACCGACACCGCGCAGAAGCTCACCGAAACCGCCGGGCCCACAATGATTCTGCGCCGCACGCTGAATTCGCGCTGCAACAGCGCCTCGGGCACGTTGGTCAGCGCGAACAGCAGCAGGAAGCCCGAGGTGGCCGCCGCGATGAGACCGATGGTCTCGTCGTGGAACACCGTGCCGATGACCGGGGCCGCGGCCAGCGCAAACAGACCAACTACCAGCCCGTTCAGCAGCGAGGCGCGAAAGACCGTGTCGGCGGCGTCCGCGACCTCCTTCTCCCGCTGCACCAGTCCCGACCGCAGCCCGCCCTCCACGAAGGTCGTCAGCAGCATGGTGAGCACGGTGCCCGCGGCGAAAGCGCCGACCTCGGCCGGGCTCAGCAACCGTGCGAGCGCGACGGTCTGCCCCAGGGAGACCAGTTCGCCGAAGATCAGTGCGCCCGCCGATGCGGCGGCGACCCGGCCGATCTTGCCGGTGAGGCTCTTCCCCGGCGGCGGTTCGCCCGCCCCCGCACCCGCCCCGCCCGGATCCAGCGGCGGGGATTGCGGCGGCGGAAGTCCGAAGCTACCCATGCTCGATATGCGATCGTTCCAGCAGCGCGAACAACCGCTCGAAGCCCGCCCTGCTCGCGGCGACCTGCTCATCGGCGCCGGCCCGCAACGGTTCCCGGACCTCCTCGGCCTCGTCCCATGCCGCGCGCACCGCCGCGGCGAGCAGCTCGCCCAGATCCGGGTCGTCGAGGTGGATCAGTCGGACGCCGCCGCCGAACATCTCGGCCAGGCCCAGGAATTTGTCGTCGTAGTACTCGGTCGAGGTCAGGGCCACGACCGGGATCCCCTGGCTGAGCGCGAAAACCGCCAGATGGTATGCGCCGGTGACGAGTACGCGACAGCGCGCCACCCGCTCGGCGACGTCGCCGGGCCGCACGAACCGGCCCGGCGGC
>NZ_JBEXUS010000052.1:0-54394 GCF_040614455.1 Nocardia sp. NPDC005978 | reverse complement strand
TAGATGGTGCTCGCCGCCTGCGGAGTCTCATGATTCCCCCAACCGCTGGCCCCCCTCGCGGTAGCTCTGCCACCTACTTGGCCCCACGACCAAATGGTCGTGCGCCGAAGTCGTTCGGGGGCATGCCGACAGGGTCACCGTGGTCACGGGCTCAACGCCACCCCCGCTGGTTGTGCCACCTGCGGTGCCTGCGCCACCTCGTGCGCTGCCCGTGCTGCCCGCGTCGGGCAAGGCGGTGCGACGGGCGTGGATTGTTGTCCCTGTTCGTGTCCCTGTCTGCGGCGGTCGTCGCGGGCGTGGCTCGGTTCTGTACAGGGTTCCGAACAGCGGTAGTGCTGAATGGCGGTGGCGCTGAACGACAGTGGCGCACAGCGATTGCTGTGCGCCACTGGTCCTCGAGCCGGTGCGGGTTAGTCCGGTCCGCTCCCGCTGCCCGAGGAGGGCGGTGGAATCCGTACGACGCGATCGTCGTACTGGTTCGGCTGCCCGTCGGTCTTGTTCACGGTCGAGACCCAGATCGTCCCGTCGCCGCCCATGGCCGCGCCGTCCAGGCGGCCGTACTTGTCCTGCGCGTACAGCGACGGGGCCGCGGTCACCGCGTGGGTCGTCTTGTCGGCCTGCGCGATCGCCAGCGCCTTCTGGTTGGTGAACGAGATCGCCACCCCGTCCGAGGCCGCCGCGCAGCCGGCCACGCCCGGACGGTCCGGCCAGCTCCACGCCACGGACGCGGCGCCGTCACCGGCCACGCGCTGCAGGCGATCCTCGGTGGCGGTGCGATCGGTGACCCAGATCGAGTCGGCGTGATCGGAGCACACCCCGCCCGCGGTGCCGATGCCGGCGAGCATCACCTGCGCGCTCGCGCCCGGTGCGGGACCGGTCACGCTCAACAGCTTTCCGGCCAGCGAGCCGTTGTCCGCCGCCGCGCCCGGGTTGCCGGTGTCGCCGGTCAGCACCAGCATCTTGTCGCCGGAGTGGAAGTCGATCGCGCCGCGATTGCCGGTGGCGCCCTTGGGGATTCCGGTCAGAATCGGCTTGGCCTCGCCGCCCTCGAGCGACACGCGCACCACGCGGTTGTCGCCGCCGGTGGTGGTGTAGGCGTAGATGAGCCCGTCCTCGCCGAAGCTGGGGGACAGGGTCAGCGAGGTCAGCCCGCCGTCGCCGGTGGGATCCACCGGCACCTTGGCCACCTCGATCGGCGCGGGCGGCTCGCCCTCCTCGGTGGCCACCACCTTGAGAATGCGGCCGGTGAGCCGCTCGCCCACCAGGGCGCTGACCCCGTCCGGCAGCGAGACCAGCCCGCCGGTGGTGTCCAGGCACGAAACCACCACGGCCGGATCGGGATCCACGCACGGCAGATCGGGGCGCTTGGGTGCGGAGGAGGGCGCCTTGGGATCCTTGGTGCCCAGATCGGCGTCCTGCCAGGCGGGCTCGGTGGTGAACGGGCTCGAGGCGCGATCGTCGAATCGCGCGCAGCCCGACAGCAGTACGGCACCGAGGGTCACGACGAGCGCGACTTTCCGCGCGCCCACCCCGACACGGCCGCCAGCAACCAAACTCATGCTCCAGACGTTACGGAAAACCCGGCGCGGATGCGCGGACGGGGGTGGGCCATTCTTCGCAGGCCCGGCGAACTGGACGGTGGACACGCCCGCGACTGCCGTGTGTCGAGCGCCTCGGACGCATACGCTGACCCGCGTGACAGAGAAGCCTAACGAGCCGTCCACCGGTGCGCCGGGCGGCGAAACGCCCGCGACCGCACCTCGGCCGGTAGGTGAACCGGTCCGCTCACCGTACGATTCGGCGCCGACCGAGCAGTTCACCACCTCCGGCTCACTCCCCGCGTTCAGCAAGGATCAGCCCGCCAAGGATCTCCCGCGCACCGACGAGGATCTGGGTTTGGATCCGGAGGTGCCGGTCTACTCCGCGGTCCGGGAGGAGATCACCGCGAGCTCGGGCGCGTCGCCCGCGAACGCCGCGGCGGCGAGCGAGCCCGCGGCGGTCGACGCCGCGGCCCCGACCTACGCCTTCGCCAGCATTCCGCCCGCCCCACCCGGACCGGGCGAGTCGAACGGCAGGCTGCGCCGGCGCGGCGACGATCGGCGCGGCACCCTCGACCTCGGACTCCTGCTGCTGCGCTTGATGATCGGCGGCACCTTCATCTACCACGGCCTGCAGAAGCTGACCGGCTGGTTCAACGGCCCCGGCCTCGAAGGCACCCGCGACATGATGGAGAGCGGCGGCTGGAAGCACGCCGACATCGCCGCCAGCCTGCTCATGGTCGGCGAACTCGGCGGCGGCATCCTGATCGTGCTGGGCCTGGCCACCCCGCTGGCCGCCGGCGCGGTGCTCGCGGTGATCCTGGACGCCTGGATGTGGAAACAAGGCATGATCCCCGGCGTCCAGTACAACGCGGGCACCAAGTCCGGCGTGGAGATCGACTCGATCCTGGCCGGTGCGGCCGCCGCCCTGATCCTGACCGGCCCCGGCCGCCTCTCCCTCGACCGCAACCGCGGCTGGGCCACCCGCCCCTTCCTCGGCTCCCTCGCGGCCCTGGTCGCCGCGATCGCCGCCGCGATCGCGACCTACATCTACCTCCACGGCGGCAACCCCCTGACCGGCATCGGCCCCTTCGCCTGACCCGAACCGCGAACGGCCGGGCGATCCACTGGATCGCCCGGCCGTTTCACATCCCACGGGGCTCGCGGGTGCAGCCCCGCGAGGGTTCCACGTCCGCTTCGGTCGGCGGGCAGGGCTCAGAGGGAGAGCCTCGGCGACCTACTCCCGCTTCGCGCCGTTGGGCTGGGCACGAGGGGTTTCGCGGGGGAAGCCCCCGCGAATCTTTCTTCATCCCACGGGGGCAGCGGGGGCTCGCCCCCGCAAACCCCCGTCACCACTGGGTGGCGTTGAACCGCTCCCATTCCTGGAACGTCTCCTGGTGCAACCGCAGCACCTCGCCCGACTTCGCGTCGATCTGCTCGGTCAGCATCGCGCGATGCTGACCGATCCGCGCCGCGTCGGCGGGGGCCGCGAACAGCTCGGCGTTGTCGAGCTCGCGCGCCTCGGCGGCGAGTTCCTCCGCCTCGGCGAGCAATTCGCGCGCCCGGGAATTGCGCAGGTCCGAGCGCTCCAACATGGCCGAGTACTCGGCCAGCATCGTGTCGGCCTTGCCGACGTATTCGATTGTCATCTCAGCTCATTCCTACGGCACGTGCCGCACGGCGCCCTTGTCGGCGGAGGTGGCCAGCGCGGCGTAGGCGCGCAGGGCGGTGGTCACCGGGCGTTCCCGGTTCACCGGCTGCCACGGACGTTCGGAGGCTTCCATCTTCGCGCGGCGCTCGGCCAGCACGGCGTCGTCGACCAGCAGTTCCAGTGCGCGGGTGTGCACGTCGATCCGGATGCGGTCGCCGTTCTCGATCAGGCCGATCGCGCCGCCGCCCGCCGCCTCGGGCGACATGTGCCCGATCGACAGACCGGAGGTGCCGCCGGAGAACCGGCCGTCGGTGATGAGCGCGCAGACCTTGCCCAGGCCCATGCCCTTGAGGAACGAGGTCGGGTGCAGCATCTCCTGCATGCCCGGCCCGCCCTTGGGACCCTCGTAGCGGACGACGACGACATCGCCGGGCTGAATCTTCTTGCCCAGGATCAGCGAGACGGCCTCCTCCTGGGATTCGACCACCACGGCCGGGCCCTCGAAGGTGAACAGCTCCTCGTCGATGCCCGCGGTCTTGAGGATCGCGCCGTCGAGCGCGATGTTGCCGCGCAGCACGCAGAGCCCGCCCTCGACCGTGTAGGCGTTGGCGATGTCGCGGATGCAGCCGCCGGCCGCGTCGGTGTCCAGCGAGGACCAGCGGTTGTCGGTGGAGAACGGCTCGGTGGTGCGCACACCGCCGGGCGCGGCGTGGAAGAGCTCGACGGCCTCGTCGGAAGCCTTGCCGGAGCGGATATCCCACTCGTCCAGCCACTCGTCGAACGATGCGGTGTGCACGGTGCTGACATCGGTCTCGAGCAGGCCGCCGCGGCGCAATTCGCCGAGCAGGGCCGGGATTCCGCCGGCGCGGTGCACATCCTCCATGTGGTAATCGGAGTTGGGCGAGACCTTGGACAGGCACGGCACGCGGCGCGAGATCGCGTCGATGTCGGACAGATCGAAGTCGATCTCGCCCTCCTGCGCCGCGGCCAGGGTGTGCAGCACGGTGTTGGTCGATCCGCCCATGGCCACGTCCAGGGCCATGGCGTTGCGGAAAGCCTTGACGTTGGCGATGTTTCGCGGCAGCACCGAGGCGTCGTCGTCGCGGTACCAGCGGTTGGCCGCGTCCACGATGACCCGACCGGCCCGCTGGAACAGCGCCCGCCGCGCGGAATGCGTTGCGAGGGTGGAGCCGTTGCCGGGCAGCGCCAGACCCAGGGCCTCGGTGAGGCAGTTCATGGAGTTGGCGGTGAACATGCCCGAGCACGAGCCACAGGTCGGGCACGCGCTGCGCTCGACCTCGCTCAGGCCCTCCTCGGTGACGACCTGCGAGGCGCTGGCGGAGATGGCGGTGATGAGGTCGGTCGGCGCGTGCGCCACACCGTCCACCACGACGGCCTTGCCGGCCTCCATCGGCCCGCCCGAGACGAACACGGCCGGGATGTTCAGCCGCATCGCGGCGTTCAGCATGCCGGGAGTGATCTTGTCGCAGTTGGAGATGCAGACCAGGGCGTCGGCGGTGTGCGCGTTGGCCATGTATTCGACCGAGTCGGCGATGATCTCGCGCGAGGGCAGCGAGTAGAGCATGCCGCCGTGACCCATGGCGATACCGTCGTCGACCGCGATGGTGTGGAACTCGCGCGGTACGCCGCCCGCCGCCCGGACCGCCTCGGCCACGATCTCGCCGACGTCCTTCAGATGCACGTGGCCCGGGACGAACTGGGTGTACGAGTTCGCGATGGCGACGATCGGCTTACCGAAGTCGGAGTCGGTCAGGCCCGTCGCGCGCCATAGCGAGCGAGCGCCCGCGGCATTGCGTCCGACGGTGGTGGTTCGTGAGCGAAGCGGTGGCATGAGTTTCGGGTCCTCGGATTTCTCGTCGCAGGGGGCTGTTCGGCGACTGCGCCGCATAGGTCGGCGGAGTGCACAACGTTACTCCCGCGCCCGGTAATCCCCGTCAGCGGCCGAAACCTCGCACCCCGACACGCGGCGTGTGCGGATGTCTAGGAGTGCTTGTCGCCCTCGGTGCCGTTGTCGCCCTCGGCCTTCGGCGTCTGCTCGCCGGGTGCGGCGTCCTCGTCCGCCACCGCTTCGATGTCTTCGGCATCCTCCGCCGCGTCCGCGTCCAGCGGTTCCACGAACGGATCCGGGATGCGCCCGTTGGACGCCTCGACCAGTGCCGAGAGCCGGTCGTAGCTCACGCCGGGCAGGCTCGCGTCCGAGTCGTCGGCCAGATGCAGTTGCAGCCAGCCGCGTTTGGGGATGCGCAGCCCGCGCACGTCCGCCCAGTCGATGTGCCGGCTGGAGAACATGCTGCGGGTGTCGATGCCGGATTCGGAGACCCGGGTCCGGGAGCGCTCGATCCACACCGCCAGCGCGAGCGGTATGGCGAACAACACCCACAGCACCTTCGGGGCCCCGAAGAACGGGAAAGCCACGGAGAACAGCAGGAGGAAGACCCCGAGATGCGCGAGTCGCGGGAGGCGGATCACGCGACCCGTGTCCGATCCTGCGTCGGGCGTATGGGACGATCGAGCCGGTGGCACGGACTGATGCGGTGATGACACACCCCCATCCTCGCATTGTGTTGAACGAACCCGAACAACCGCTCTGTCTCACATAATGAGACACACATGGTCAGATGTTTGACTCAGCGGCTCATGCACACATACCGTCGTGCGCGTGAATCGATTCGAGTTGCTCGTAATCGGCCGGCGCGTCCAGCGCTGAGCCGACGACTATAGGTCTATTACGTCAGCTCGCAGCTGCGACGCGCCACCCTCGAACAGCCATGGCTGTCGAGGGCTTTTTTGTGTTCAGGCAAGTCCATGAACTCCGAACGACAGAGCAGTAAGGAACAGACGGTGAGCGCACCTACCGCCCGACCCGGGCCCTCGGCCCGGCGGCCCGCGCCCGCGGCCCCCGCGGCCCCGGCTCCGGCCACCCCGAATCGTCGCCAGGTCCCGCCCGAGCGGGTCACCGGCGCGCAGTCTGTTGTCCGCTCCCTCGAGGAGCTCGGCGTCGACACGGTATTCGGTATTCCGGGCGGTGCGATTCTTCCGGTCTACGATCCGCTGTTCGACTCGGTGAAGGTCCGCCACGTGCTGGTGCGCCATGAGCAGGGCGGCGGCCACGCGGCCACCGGCTACGCCCAGGCCACCGGCAAGGTCGGTGTGTGCATGGCCACGTCCGGTCCGGGCGCGACCAACCTGGTGACCCCGATCGCCGACGCGCAGATGGACTCGGTCCCGCTGGTGGCGATCACCGGTCAGGTCGGCCGCAGCCTCATCGGCACCGACGCGTTCCAGGAAGCCGACATCTCCGGCATCACCATGGCGTGTACCAAGCACAACTTCCTGGTGACCGACCCGATCGACATCCCGCGCATGCTCGCCGAGGCGTTCTACCTCGCCGCGTCGGGCCGCCCGGGCGCGGTCCTGGTCGACATCCCCAAGGACGTGCTGCAGGCCCAGACCACCTTCAGCTGGCCGCCGGAGATGCGCCTGCCCGGCTACCGTCCGGTCACCAAGCCGCACGGCAAGCAGGTGCGCGAGGCCGCCCGCATGATCATGGAAGCCAAGGCGCCCGTGCTCTACGTCGGCGGCGGCGTCATCAAGGCCGACGCGCACGCCGAGCTGCTCGAGCTGGCGGAACTGACCGGCATCCCGGTCGTGACGACCCTCATGGCCCGCGGCTCGTTCCCCGACACGCACACCCTGAACATGGGCATGCCCGGCATGCACGGCACCGTCGGCGCGGTCGCGGCCCTGCAGAAGTCGGACCTGCTGATCACCCTCGGCGCGCGTTTCGACGACCGCGTCACCGGTCAGCTGGACTCCTTCGCGCCCGGCGCCAAGGTCATCCACGCCGACATCGACCCGGCCGAGATCGGCAAGAACCGGCACGCGGACGTCCCGATCGTGGGCGACTGCCGCGAGGTCATCGCCGAGCTGATCGAGACCCTCAAGTCCGATCCGGCCGCCGGCGACGCCCCGCTGCTGAACCTCACCGAATGGTGGACCTACCTGTCCGGCGTGCGCGATCAGTACCCGCTGGGCTGGAAGACCCCGTCCGACGGTTCGCTCTCGCCCGAGTTCGTCATCGAGAAGCTGGGCCAGCTCGCCGGTCCCGACGCGATCTACTGCGCGGGCGTCGGCCAGCACCAGATGTGGGCCGCGCAGTTCATCAAGTACGAGAAGCCGCGCACCTGGCTGAACTCCGGTGGCCTGGGCACCATGGGCTACTCGGTGCCCGCCGCGATGGGCGCCAAGATGGGCATGCCGGACCGCGAGGTCTGGGCCATCGACGGCGACGGCTGCTTCCAGATGACCAATCAGGAACTGGCGACCTGTGCCGTCGAGGGCGTGCCGATCAAGGTCGCGCTCATCAACAACGGCAACCTGGGCATGGTCCGCCAGTGGCAGACCCTGTTCTACGACAAGCGCTACTCCAACACCGATCTGGGCACGCATACCCTGCGCATCCCGGACTTCGTGAAGCTCGCGGAAGCCCTGGGCTGCCACGGCATTCGCGTGGAGAAGGAAGAGGACGTCGAGGCCGCGATCCGCGAGGCGCAGTCGATCAACGACCGGCCCGTGGTGATCGACTTCATCGTCGGCAAGGACGCGCAGGTGTGGCCGATGGTCGCCGCCGGCACCTCCAACGACGAGATCATGGCCGCGCGCGGCATCCGCCCGCTGTTCGACGACGACGAGGCCGTCGACGAGCCCGCGGTGATCCACGAGGCCATGTCGCACGAGAAGGCCACGCTCACCGCCCACGAGAAGGCCGCCCAGAAGGGGACCGAGGAATGAGCACGACCCACACCCTGTCCGTGCTCGTCGAGGACAAGCCGGGCGTGCTCGCGCGCGTCGCGTCGCTGTTCTCCCGCCGCGGGTTCAATATCGAGTCGCTGGCGGTGGGCGGTACCGAGATTCCCGAGATCTCGCGTATGACCATCGTCGTCACGGTCGAGGATCTGCCGCTCGAGCAGGTGACCAAGCAGCTGAACAAGCTGGTCAACGTCATCAAGATCGTCGAGCAGGACGACGACAGCTCGGTTGCCCGCGAACTGATCCTGGTGAAGGTGCGCGCGGACGCCAGTGTGCGCACCCAGGTCATCGAGGCCGTGAACCTGTTCCGCGCCAAGGTGATCGACGTTTCGCCCGACGCGCTCACGATCGAGGCGACCGGTACCCGTTCCAAGCTCGACGCCCTGCTGCGCATGATGGAGCCGTACGGCATCCGTGAGATCGTGCAGTCCGGAGTCGTCGCGGTGGGCCGCGGGCCCAAGTCCATCACCGCAACTCGCTAGTAACCGGCCGCCCCGGCGGCCAATCGATCGTCATCCCGGCAAGCTGTGCCGGGATCACACATAGCTCAGACACAGAATCAGAAGGAGATACCCAAAGTGGCAGTCGAGATGTTCTACGACGACGACGCCGACCTGTCGATCATCCAGGGCCGCAAGGTCGCCGTGATCGGCTACGGCAGCCAGGGCCACGCGCACTCGCTGAGCCTGCGCGATTCCGGCGTCGAGGTCCGCGTCGGCCTGACCGAGGGCTCCAAGTCCCGCCCGAAGGCCGAAGAGGCAGGTCTGACCGTCGGCACCCCCGCCGAGGTCTCCGCCTGGGCCGACGTGATCATGGTCCTCGCGCCCGACACCGCGCAGGCCTCGATCTTCACCAACGACATCGAGCCCAACCTGAAGGACGGCGACGCGCTGTTCTTCGGCCACGGCCTGAACATCCACTTCGGTCTGATCAAGGCTCCGGCCAACGTCACCGTCGCGATGGTCGCCCCGAAGGGCCCCGGCCACCTGGTGCGTCGTCAGTACGTCGACGGCAAGGGCGTTCCGGCCCTGATCGCCGTGGACCAGGACCCGAAGGGCGAGGGCCAGGCCCTGGCGCTGTCCTACGCGAAGGCCATCGGTGGCGCGCGCGCCGGCGTCATCAAGACCACCTTCAAGGAAGAGACCGAGACCGACCTGTTCGGTGAGCAGGCCGTGCTCTGCGGTGGCACCGAGGAGCTCGTCAAGACCGGCTTCGAGGTCATGGTCGAGGCCGGCTACGCGCCCGAGATGGCGTACTTCGAGGTCCTGCACGAGCTGAAGCTGATCGTCGACCTCATGTACGAGGGCGGCATCGCCCGCATGAACTACTCGGTGTCCGACACCGCGGAGTTCGGTGGCTACCTGTCGGGCCCGCGCGTCATCGACGCCGGCACCAAGGAGCGCATGAAGGCGATCCTGTCCGACATCCAGGACGGCACCTTCGTCAAGCGCCTCGTGGCCAACGTCGAGAACGGCAACACCGAGCTCGAGGGCCTGCGCAAGGCCAACGCCGAGCACCCGATCGAGGTCACCGGCGCGAAGCTGCGCGGCCTGATGAGCTGGGTCGACCGCCCGATCACCGAAACCGCGTAAGGTTTTCTGATCGCTGAAAGGCCCGGCACTCCTGGTGAGTGCCGGGCCTTTCGCGTGTCCGGGGCGGGGAGTGCGTTGCCGCGCGGCTCATCTCAGTGCGCGACCGCGCGCTCCGGAGTGCCCGGTTCGACCCCGGACCGTCCGCGGACCAGCGCGACGCCCGCGGCGACGAGCCAGGTCATGGTCAGCGCGCCCATCGTGGCGGTGGTGCCCCAGCCGTTGGCGGCGTAGAAGTTCGCCGGGGTGTTCCCGAAGAACAGCGATGGCGTGAAGGCGAGGTTGAGGGCCGCGAGGAGGTACGCGGTGCGGGCGGCCCAGCGGGGGAGCAGGGCGGTGCGGTGGACGGCGTACGCGGTGGCGGCGAACATCAGCGCTTCCAGGAAGCGGGAGATCGTGCCGTAGAGGATGTAGGTGCCGCTGACGGTGATGGTCGGGTCGATGGGGTCGGGGGACTGGATCGTCGCGCCGACCTCGAGGCCGGTGGCCACGAGAACCATGGCGAGCCACAGTAATCCGGCGTTGGTGATCAGCGCCCCGAGCCAATCCAGTTCGGGCAGTGCGCGCTTGACGAGTTGGCCCAGGCCGGTGAAGAACACGAGCAGCGCCATCATGCCCGCGAGGCCGAACAGGGCGCGGGTCAGGATGTTCCAGTCCGGCGGGGGACCGGCGTAGACGAAGTAGAGCGGGAGCTGGACGAAGGTGAGTCCGGCGCCGAGCAGGGCGGCGGCTCCGGTGAGGCGGCGGAGGTCGATGGCCATGCCCGCAATAGTATAAGACTTATACTATAAGGTCTATGCTAAAGTTTCCGGTCGCAAACCCTGTGATCGGAGGCGTTGGTGTCGGACCGCGAAGTACCCGGTGACCTGGCGCGCCTGTGGCGATTGCCCACCGGCTCGCGCCTGGGCCGGCGCGCGGAACTGGATGTGGATCGCGTCGTCGCGACGGCCGTGGAACTGGCCGATCGCGAGGGCGCCGCGGGCGCGACGCTGCCCAAAATCGCGGCCGCGCTGAGCGTTACGCCGATGTCGCTGTACCGGCACGTCGGATCCAAGGACGAACTCGTGGCCCTGATGGGCGACGCCGCCTTCGGCCCGGTGCCGGAATCGCTCGCGGCGCGGGGGGAGTGGCGCGCGGATCTGCGCGAGTGGGCGCTGGCGCAATGCGCGGTGTTCCAAGCGCATCCGTGGCTGGCGCAGTGGCCGATCACCGGCCCGCCGCGCGGGCCGCACGCCATCGCCTGGATGGACGCCGGCCTGCGCGCGCTGCGCCCGACCGGCCTGGACTGGGGTGCGAAGATCGGCGTGATCACCGTGCTCGGCGGTTACGTCCGGCAGGGTTTCGACCTGGAGCGGCAGTTGCGCGACAGCAGGACCGCGGCCGCGCTCGACGAATCGCAGGCGCTGGCGAACTACGGCCGCGATCTGACGGGACTGCTCGACGCCGGCCGGTTACCCGATATCGCGGCGCTTTTCGATTCCGGGATCTTCGAATCGATTCCGCCGGAGCCGGACTCCGCCGCCGCGTCGATGAGCGAGGATTTCCACTTCGGCCTGGAATTGATTCTCGACGGGGTGGCGGCCGCGGTGAAATGACACCGCGCACGAAAAGGCCCGGCGCCCCCAACAGGCGCCGGGCCTTTCATTCTCGGGTCAGCTGCTGCCGAACATGCCGCGCGGCACGACCTGCTGCCACCCGTGGTTATCGCGCCAGCCGGGCTTGGGATTGTCGTTGTGCCACCGGCCGTGGTGATGGTTGTCGTTGTTGGCCCACGGGTTGTCGGCATTCCAGCCGGGCCAGGGGTTGCGATCATTGCGGTCCGGTCCGTGCGGCCGGGACACCTCGGTGACCTGGGTATCGAGCGGAACATCCGCCAGGGCCGGTGCGGCCGCTGCGGCAAGGGGTACCGCAGCGATCGCGCCAACGATGGCTATCCGAGCAATAATCTTTTGTGCGGAAACAAATTTCGTAGTGCTCATGGACACACACTGTGCCTCATGTGGCTACCGGAAAAACACAGTCCGCAGCAGATTCACAGATAGTTCAGGGCGGGCGTACACCTTCGGGATGACTCTTCTCAGGGGGTTTCCCCGAGTTTCACCGTGCGCCAACCCCACTGGACATTTCGGGCATACCGCCGACTGATCAGTAGTGCGTGCCGCCGTCGATGCGGATCTCGGTGCCGGTGATGAAGGCGCCGTCGTCCGAGGCGAGCATGGCGACCACCCCGGCCACGGTGTCGGGCGAGGCGAAACCCTGTCCGATGCCGGGCGCGAGCTTCATGAACAGGCTCAGGTCGGCGTCCTCGGGCAGGCCCGGCCCGCGGCCGTCGGTCATGTCGCTGGAGATCGAACCCGGCGCGACGGCGACTACGCGCAGTCCCTGCTTGCTGTATTCCGCGGCGAGCGCGTGCGTCATGGACATGATGCCGCCCTTGGACGCGGCGTACGCGCTCATGTACGGGTGCGCGAAGAACGCGGAGGTGGAGGTGAAGTTGACGATCACGCCCTTGTCCGAGGCCAGCAGCGCGGGCAGCGCCTCGCGAATCATGAGGAAGGTGCCGGTGAGGTTCACGGTGATGATCTTGTTGAAGTCGTCGAGGGACATCTCATGGGTGTGTGCCGAGCGCAGGATGCCCGCGGCGTTGATCAGCGCGTCGATGCCGCCGAGCGTCTCGACAGCGGTGGCCACGCCCGCTCGCACCGACTCCTCGTTGCCGATGTCGATCGCGACGGTCCGCAGTCGATCGGCGTGCCCCTGGTCGGCGGCCTGCTTCGCGGTCTCGGCGAGCCCGGCCTCGTTGATGTCGGCCGCTACGACCTGCCCACTCTCGGACAGGACCCGGTGCACGGTGGCCCGGCCGATGCCCGAACCCGCGCCGGTGATCAGTACTCGGCGATCGGTGAAACGCTCCATTGCGAACTTCTCCTCTGTCTGTCTCGCCCCGCCCCACTAATTGACACGTTACGCCTGAGTGGCACGTCGTGCCATACTGGCATCCGAAGACTAGGATGAGCTCGACCACTCACCGAGCAAAGGACCCCGCATGCCCACCTCGGAGCCCGGCCGTCCCTCGCTGGCCGAACGCCGCCGCGCCGAGACGCGCCTGGACATCGCGCGCACCGCCGCGCGCCTGTTCGCCGACCACGGGACCGCCGAGGTCACCGCCGAACAGATCGCCGCGGCCTCGGGGGTGGGCCTGCGCACCTTCTACCGCTACGCGCGCACCAAACAGGACGCGGTCGAGCCGATGCTCACCACCGGCGCCCAACGCTGGTTCGAGACGATCGCGGCGGGTCCGCGCCGGCTGCCGACCCTCGGCGAACTCGAGGCCGCCGCGGTGCGGGCGCTGAGCATCGCCGACGGCGAGGACTTCGAGCTCACCCGGGGACTGCTGCGCGCCATGGAGAACGACCCGGCGCTGCGGGACGTGTGGCATCGCATCAATCTCGACGGCGAACGTGAATTGCGCACGGTCCTGGCCGAATTGGCCGGTCCGGACGCGGATCCGGTCCGCCTGCGCCTGCTCGCCGCCGCGGCCGCGGGTGCGATCCGCATCGCGCTCGAGGAATGGGCGGTCGCCTCCCCGCCCGATCCGGTCGACCCCGCCGCGCTCGTCGTGCGCTGCATGCGGGCGCTCGGCGCCGGTATCTGATCGGCGTTTCGTCCCCATTCCGCTGGTTTTCGACCGATAAGGTACGCCGAGCGATCTTCTGGCTACCCACTGTCCGTGTCGACCAGCGGAGGCATCGAGTTGCATCGAATCTGTAGTCGCATAACCCTTTCCCTGGCCGCGGTGACGGGGCTTTTCCTGGCCACCGGCACCGCCGCCGCCGAGCCCGAGCAACTCCCGGTCAATTACTCCGTCGCGCAATGGTTCATCGACGCGAACACCGCGAAGCCCCCGTTCAACCCGCCGGGCGCGAACGACTGGCCCTGCGTCCCGACCGCCGCGCACCCCGAACCGGTGGTCCTGGTGCACGGCGTGCTCGGCAACGGCGGCGGCTGGCCCGCCATGGCGCCGCTGCTGCACAACAACGGCTACTGCGTCTACTCGGTCACCTACGGCATCTACCCGAGTCAGTCCGGCCCGATCGCGGGCATGGGCGGTATGGAGCCGATCCCGCAGTCCAGCAACGAGTTGCGGGACTTCGTCAACCGCGTCCTGGACTCGACCGGGGCCTCGAAGGTCAACCTGCTGACCTGGTCCGAGGGCACCCTGGTCGGCGCGCACTACCTGCTGTTCAACGGCGGCGACCAGGTGGTGTCCAAGACCTTCAACCTCGTTCCGATCTGGGCGGGCACCCACGTCGCCGACCCGGTGGTGAACGCGGCCGCGGGTCTGGGCGTGGACCAGGCGGTCTTCGACGCCCTGCGCCCGATCTGCCAGGGCTGCGTGGACATGCTCCCGGTCTCGGGCTTCATCAAGAATCTGCAGGCCGCAGGGGTTTACGCACCGGGCGTGCAGTACACCAATCTGGTGACCCGCGCCGACACCGAGGTCGTGCCGTACACCAGCGGTGTGCGCGAGGCCCCGAACGCGACGAACATCGTGTTGCAGGACGTCTGCCCGGTGAACTTCGCGGGGCACAACAGCGTGTCGGTGGATCCGACGGTGGCGGCGCTGATGCTGAATACGTTCAGCCCGGGGTCGGTGGCCGAAATCCCGTGCGCGCCAAGCCCGAGTCCGTACATCTGATCGAATCGGTGTATCCCGAATCCGGGTAGATCGGTCAATTGATCGGTTACCCACGCGTATTCGGTAACGCCGGCACTCGAGTCGCGAATCATTGGCTAGAGTGCTCGTTCGGGTGTTATCTGTTCTCTGGGGTGGTCATGGCGCAGGCGTGGAAGTTCGATGTCCCGACAATCGGGAGTAAACGACTTCCACCCGATGCGCGCTATATGGAAGCGCTGACCAGTCAGGGCTACGGCTTCGACGCCGCCATCGCCGATCTGGTCGACAATTCCATCGACGCCGGCGCGCGGGACGTGGTCATCCACTTCCTGCGCGACGGCGATCGGCTGGTGAGCCTGCTGATCATCGACGACGGCCGCGGCATGACCGAGGACGAGCTCGACATCGCCATGACGGTCGGCGGCCGCCGGGATTACAGCGCGGGTTCGCTCGGGATGTTCGGCACGGGCCTCAAGTCCGCGTCGCTGAGCCACGCCGCCGCGGTGACGGTGGTCAGCCGCACCCGCACCAGCCGCCCCGCCGGCCGTCAATGGGTGATGGAACACGCGAAGTCCGGGTTCCAGTGCGACATAGTCGAACCCGGCTACGCCCAGCAGCTGATCGACCGCTACAACGGCAACCCGATCACGTGGCAGGGCACGGTGGTGCGCTGGGACGGGGTGAAGGACTTCCCCCGCAACGGCGGCCTGGAGCAGACCGAGCGCTACTTGTCCCGGACGATCAATTCGCTGAGCATGCACCTCGGGCTGCAGCTGCACCGCTATCTCGCGCGCGAGAACTTCAACATCACGATCGCCGTGGAGGACATCACGTCCGGGACGGTGGTGATGGATTTCGGGGTGCTCCCGGTGGATCCGTTCGGCTACCCGGTGACGGGCAACCAAGACTTTCCCCGCACGTTCACGGTGGATCTCCCCGCGGCGGGACCGACGCAACTCTCCGCCCACATCTGGCCCCCGAAATCCTCCCTGCCGCAGTTCCGCGCGATCGGCTCGCTGCAGAGCACGCAGGGGTTCTACCTGTATCGGAACGATCGTCTGGTGCAGGCCGGCGGCTGGAACAACTATCGGCAGCCCGAGCAGCATCTGGTTCTGGCGCGGGTGGCGGTGGAACTGCCCGACAATGCCGGTGACACGTTCCGCCTGACGGTGAAGAAGGACGGCGTGGAGGTGTCGCCGGAGTTCATCGCGGCCCTCGACACGGCGGTGGACGACACCGGCACGAAGTTCGCCGAGTACCTCACCGCCGCCGACCACACCTACCGCGAGGCCCGCAAACGCGCGGGGGTGGAACGCAAACCGGTGATCCCTCCGGGCAAGGGCCTGGATTCCTCGGTGCGGGAAGCGATCTCCGAAGAGCTCCCGTACCTGATCGGCGAGGAGCCGATAGCCCTGCGCTGGGAGCCGTTCGAGACAGACGCCTTCTTCGACCTGGACCGTGAGGGGCGGGCGATCCTGCTGAACCAGCGGTACCGGGCTGCGATCCTGGGCGGGCGGCGCGGAGGGTTGAACGATGCGCCGGTGATCAAGTCATTGCTGTATCTGATGCTGCACGAGGTGTTTCAGCGTGAGCGGGCGGGGAGCCGGGAGAAGGACACGCTGGCGCTGTGGCAGTCGGTGCTGACTGCGGCGGCGCGGGCCGAGCAGAGTCGACTGGAAGCGTAGGGCGGGGAATCATGAGCAACGACCTTCGAATCGCGCTGCATACCGCGGTTTTGGCCGATATGGCGGGGAGCCGGCCGAAGCGGCTGGAGCGGGCGATGCGGTATCAGGCGGAGGATTGGCGGGGGCGGAGGTGTTCGCGCGGGAAGAGGACTTCCGTCAGGAAATCCTGCCCGCGAGCGGGCAACTCGTCGACATGTGGCGTAAGCAGCTGCGCACCTGGGACTTCGCGAACTCGGTGGTGTGGTCCGAGGCGTCCGCGGCAACGGATGAGCGGCGTGCCGACATCTATCGTCAGCTCGAGCTGGACCCGGCGACGGCGAAGCTCCTCGACGCCGCTGCTCCGGTGATCACCGCGCCCAAGCCTGTTGTCATCAGCAGCGAGTTCGTGCCCTGGTACTCGACGCATCAGAGTCGCCCGTTCTACTGGCCTATGTACGCCGAGCTCTTGAGCCGAAAGGGCTGGCCCGACCACGCGATCACGGCGTTGGACATGGCGACCGAGAGTGTGGTGGAACGGCTCTCGGATCCGACTCGGCCCGAGGCATACCAATCCAAGGGGCTCGTCGTCGGCTATGTCCAGTCCGGCAAGACCGCCAACTTCACCGGCGTGATCGCCCGTGCGATGGACGCCGGCTACCGGCTCGTCATCGTCCTGGGCGGCACCCTGAATCTGCTCCGTGACCAGACCCAGCGTCGCCTCGACATGGAGCTGGTCGGCCGCGAGAACGTTCTGTGCGGCGCGAGCGAGTTCGAGTCCGACTACGCGGACGATCCGGAGTGGATCCAACGGAACTTCATCGAGTTCGGTGCATCGCCTTCGGTCCTCGGAGGCTTCGACATCCACCGCCTCACCACCCGCTACGACGACTACAAGAGCCTGCTGCAGGGCATCGTCGCCCTGGAATTCGAGAAGCAGGAGCCCGCCCTGCCGCTCTACGACCCGGTTAACCTGCACCGTGCCTCGGCCCGACTCATGGTGGTGAAGAAGAACAAGTCGGTGCTGGCCAAACTGGTCAAGGACCTCAACAAGATTCGGACTCCGCTGGATCAGATCCCCGTTCTGATCATCGATGACGAGTCCGACGAGGCGTCGGTCAACACCTCCAAGCCTAAGCCCGACGGCGATCGAACCGCAATCAACGAGAAGATCTCCCAGTTGCTCAGCCTGCTGCCGCGGGCGCAGTACGTGGGCTACACGGCCACCCCGTACGCGAATGTCTTCGTCGACCCGAGCGATAGCGCGGATATCTTCCCCAAGGACTTCATCATCTCCTTGGAACGACCGAACGGGTACATGGGCGCGGCCGACTTCCACGACCTGGATTCGGCTGACTCCGAGGAGATTCGCACCGTCGCAGACTCGAACGAACTGGCTCACGTTCGCGACGTCGTGGTCACCGACGATGACGACACCGGACCGCTGCGCCGCGCCATGGACATGTTCGTCCTGACCGCGGCCATGAAGCTCTATCGCGTCGAGGTCGAGGGTGTCGGCCTGGACCGCTACCGCCACCACACCATGCTGATTCACGAGTCCAATTGGGTGGAGTCGCACCGCGAACTGCTCGGCCGGGTCACCCAACTGTGGTGGAAGGCAGGCTATTCCAGCGCCGCGGGCTTCGAACGACTGCGTGAGCTCTTCGACACCGACCTGGCCCCCGTCTCCGCGGTTCGCGCGGCAGGCCATGCCGTCCCCGAGAGTTTCGACGACCTCCAACGCTTCATCGGCCCGGCGGTCATGAACATCGGCGGTGATCAGCAGCCGATCATCGTGGTCAACGGCGACAAGGACATCGAGACCGGCACGGCTGATTTCGACCGCCGCTCCATCTGGAAGATCCTGATCGGCGGCCAGAAGCTCTCCCGAGGCTTCACCGTGGAAGGCCTGACCGTCACCTACTTCCGCCGCCGCGCCTCGAACGCCTCCGCCCTGATGCAGATGGGCCGCTGGTTCGGCTTCCGCAAGGGCTACCGAGATCTGGTGCGGCTGTACATCGGTCGCGAGGAGGAGCACGGGAAACAGGGGATCGACCTCTACAAGGCCTTCGAGGCGGTGTGCCTGGACGAGGAGTCCTTCCGCAACGAGCTGCGGCAGTACGCGGAGGCTGTGGACGGTGTGCCACAGGTGACCCCGGCGCAGGTGCCGCCGCTGGTGTCCCAACATCATCCGTTGTTGAAGCCGACGACGGCCAACAAGATGTTCAACGCCAAGCTGGTCGAGATTCAAAGCGCCGGTCGCTGGGAGGAGCCGACGGCCTACCCCGACAAGGTCGCGGATCTGCGCCACAACTCCAAGCTCTGGCTCCCGGTCGTGGAGTCCCTGTCCGTCGAAACCCGCCCTCTCGCCTACCACTTCGGCGTCGATCTCGGCACCCACGCGTTCACCGCCCGGGTCGGCGCACTCTCCGCCGCGGCGGCCCTGGCACTCTTCGAGTCTCTCCGCTGGTGTGCGCCCAGCCAGTTCGAGCCCCACCTGGCCTACCTTCGCGAGATCACGAACCGCGGCATGGTCGACGACTGGGCGGTACTGGCACCCCAGCACAACCGACCGGGCAGACGAATCAGCTTCGGCTCCAACGCATCCGACGTCTCCTGGTTCGAGCGCGACAGGCGTCGCGCTCCGCTGTTCGGCGCCATCAGCGATCCCAAACATCGCGGGGTGTCGCTGCGCATCGCCGGTGCGCTGGGCGACTCGGGCGATGTCGGCACGGAACGCCTCGTGGCCGACCGCCGAGGCGCGATCACGCTGTATCCCATGATCGAGCCCGACGCCCGCGCCGACGCGAACCGGGCAGGCACGATCGACCTGGGGCGGGTCGTGATGGGCTTCGGTTTCGTGGCCCCGGCCACGGCTCGGACGTTGGGTGATCGGACCGTTCGATTCACGACTCATGATTCGTCGAAAGACGCGGCGATCATCGACGCGTGAGTACGCGTCAGGCGGAAATACTCCGACCGCGTTCTCTATCGGCTGCGAGTACGTCGATGATCGATCGACCGACCGCCTTCGCGACCGGAGGCGGAAATGCATTGCCCACCTGTCGGTACTGCGCCGTCTTCCCGCCCGAAAAGCTCCACTCGGGAGGGAAGCCCTGGATGATCGATGCCTGCGCCACGGTCAGCATGGGACCGTCCGGGCGCAGGAGATCACGCTCCTGAGTTTTGTTCGCGACGGATGTCGCAATGTCGTTCGCGATACCCATCGGATCGATGCCCAGCTTCCGCCAGGCGGCCTTGGCTCGGCTGGGGCCGAGGTCTCCGCCGCCGTGCTTTTTCGAGCCGCCGACCAGTGTTGGTGCCACCCCACCGATCGCTGCTCGGGCCAACCAGCGATCGAAAGCCGGCCGGCGAACGGATGCGGGAACCGAGGACTCGAAGCGCTCCCGCATCGAGGGCTCCAAGGCGCGTGCGACAGTGCACCGCTCTTCTGTCGTCGCGGTAGGCCATTCGTACTTCGAATCGGCGAGGACGTCATTCCGAAGAGCGACGAGTATCGCTCGCGGTCGGAGCTGCGGGACGCCGAAGTCACTCGCCTCCAGAACATCCCACCGGCAGACGGTGTACCCGAGCCCGTCGTCTTCGGCGAACTGACCCTCGGTGTCATCGAAATACACACCGCCTTCCAGTCTCGCGATGATCCAGTCGCGGTACTTCTTGAATTTCGGGTCCATGACCCCGCGGACGTTCTCGATCAGTACAGCGCGCGGGAGGAGAGTCTCGACGAGTTCGATCATTCGGGGGAAGAGATCGCGGTCGTCATGCCTGCCCAGCTGTTTCCCCGCGTGTGAGAACGGTGGACACGGCACTCCCCCTGCGAGGAGGTCCAGCTCACCTCGACGCAGTGCTTCTGATGTTCGCGCCATGTCCCGGAACGGGTCGAACTCCTTGACATCCATCTCGAAGACCTCACAGTGCTCGCCCTCCCACTGCCAGGTATGAATGTTGTGCTCCAGCGTCTGCACTGCGTGCTGGTCGAGCTCGACCAGAGCGAGATGCCCGAATCCAGCCTGACGCAGGCCGATGGCCTGTCCGCCGGCCCCGGCGCAGATCTCGATCGAGGTGAACTCGGGCTGTGCTGTCCGGTCCTGCGGGTTCTGCTGTGACCGGTGCGTCGGTCGGACTGCGCCGTGACTGTCGATAAGGCTTAGTTGGCTCACGAGATCGCCCTTCGTGCGGCCGCTCGATTGTGTGCGAGCTGTTCTTCGGGACCATAGCTAGAGGTACCGACAAATCGGATGAAACCTTCGGTGGCGCAGGGCAATGCGCGCAGGTGGGTGGCCTCGAGGGATGGTGTGAAGGCTGGCAATCAGCTCACGATGACAGGCCTCGATGAGTGGGATCACTCAGTAGGTGCGCGAAGTTGGAGCATCGAGAGAGTTGACAATCAACGTGTACGACCGCACGTCTAGGATCTGGTCACATGCCCTCTGAACCGACGGATGACGCCTTGTTCCATGACGCCGACCGTCCTTCATGCGTCAAGATGATCGACCTGTTCGCCGGACCGGGTGGATTGGACGTTGCCGCTCGGTGGCTGGGCCTTGCTTCTGTCGGCATCGAGCTGGACGAGGACGCCTGCAAGACTCGCATCGCCGCAGGACTCGGTACGCGGCAGGCCAATGCGTGCAAGGTCGAGCTGCTCGACGAGTTCCCGAACGCCACGATCCTCACGGGCGGACCGCCGTGCCAGACCTACTCGGTGGCTGGGTCCGGCGCGGGCCGCAAGGCCCTTGATCAGATCTATGACCTGATCAAGCGCATGGTGAACGATGAGAATATCGATGACGAACTGCACTCGCTCGAACGAACCGGCCTAGTGCTGCAGCCGTTGCGGTGGGCTCTCGCGGCGATAGCGAAGAAACGCCCATTTGAGACGATCGTGCTGGAACAGGTGCCGACCGTAAAGCCGGTGTGGGAAGCGATTGCCAAGGAGCTGCGCAAGCACGGCTATGAGGTGCGAGTCGAAATCGTGCACACCGAGGATTTCGGGGTGCCGCAAACCCGACGTCGTGCGATCTTGATTGCCTGCCTTCGGAGGGCCGCACATGCCCCCGAGGAAACGCATCGAAGGTACAACAAGCGTGTCTCCCGTAGTGAAGGTAGGTCGGACCTGCTGCCGTGGACAACGATGGGCGAGGCGCTTCCCGCCCGGGAGTACAGCTTCGACGTGGTATCGAACTACGGAACGGGCGGCAATCCGAAACTGCGCGGGAAACGTCGATCCGATGAGCCGTCGGCGACCGTGACCGGCAAGGTTCGTCGAAACCGAATCTATTCGAGCGGTGAGGAAGTCGATCGATTCGATCCGGCGGAAGCCGGTCGGCTACAAACCTTCCCGATCGACTATCCCTGGTCGGGCCAAGACCCATACCAGCAGATAGGGAACGCGATCCCGCCACGCGTCGGGGCGCATATCCTGGCCGCGGCCATCCATGGAAAACGCCCCAGCGAGGAGTCGCTGGATGCTGCTGTCCGCGGAACTTGGAGTGCGGTGCGCGTTGGCGAGCATCGGCTGGAACTTGAATCATTCATCCGTCCCGGCGAGGTAGCGGGTTTCCTCGATGGTGAAGGTCGGCCACTCGTCGTCGACTTGGGTGCGATGTCGGCCGTCGGCAATTGCTGATCGATTCCTGTAGCATAAGCGCCTCGTAGTGAGATCGCTTGGCTGAGAACGGATCCCGACCATCGGATCGGTCAGCCGGTGCGGATGGGGAGAGCGGCTTTGGGAATCGGATCGGCGTCCAAGGATGTGCTTGCGACGCAGCACGACAAGCTGAGTGGGATGTGGGCGTCGGGCCAGTTCGAGCCTGCGGTGCGATACATCAGATTTCCGCACTTCCGCAATCTCGAACCAGGTTTGAGGATTGATTTTTCGCATCCTATCACCGCGCTCGTCGGTCCGAATGGCACGAACAAGTCGTCTATCCTGAGGGCGTTGCAGGGCTGTCCCGAGGGGCAGAATATCGGACGGTTCTGGTTCGGAACACCCCTAGACGCGATCCCATCCGATGAACGCCACCGCTTCATCTACGGACGTTGGTCCGCGTCGGTGAAGGACATTGTCGAGGTTGTTCAGATTCGTCGCGCACGACGTGATTCCGAGTCGGGCGATGCAAGCCCTGACTACTTCGAATCCAATGCTCCGTTGATATCTGACGGAATGGCCAAGATGCCAGTCTGGAATCCGCTTCATGCGGGCGACAGAAACAGAACCAGGTGGAAGGCAATCGAAAAGGAAGTCGTGTACTTCGACTTCAGGGCTGAAATCTCTGCCTTCGATAAATTCTTCTACCACAACGACTCGAATATTCAGGGTCGCTCACTGATCAGATACGACGAGCAGCTGAAGCAACGAAAAGAGATTCTCGCGGAGAGGTCTCGGCATGTGAAGTCGATTCTTGACCGTCGGCACTCATCGTTTCGGCCGGGTGGAAAGGAACTGGTGGTCGAGCCACCGCGGTCCTTGTCCCAACCAGAACTCGAAACCGTCAGTCATATTCTGGGACGCAACTATACCAACATCGACATCGTTAATCACCGCGCGTTCCGCGCTACGGGAGTCACGGCGCGGATGTCGACCGAGCATTTCGGATACACCGAGGCATGGGCAGGCAGCGGTGAGTTTGCGGTGATCAGGCTCGTCGCATTGATCAGCACTTGCCCGGAGCGGGCGTTGGTCTTGCTTGATGAGCCGGAGGTTTCTCTGCATCCGGGTGCCCAAGCCCGATTGATGGATTTCCTGGTCGACAGCACGAAAACACGACGCCTGCAGGTAGTTATCGCTACGCATTCGCCGACGATCGTCAATACGCTCCCTCCCGGTGCGATCAAGGTGCTGGAACGCGGTCCTTCTCGTGGCCGAGTGGCGGTTCGTTCTCAGGCGTCTCTCCCCGTGGAGGCGTTCGTGGCCCTGGAGCACAACATCGAGAAAAAGACCATCTTCGTGGAAGATCGTCTGGCGCGAGCCATCGTTATGCATGTGCTTCGGCTAGACGGCGAACTACGTCTGCAGTCCGTCGATGTGAAGGTGCAACCAGGTGGCGCCTCGACCCTTCGAGCGAAATCATTGCCCATTTGGGCGATCGAGGGACGCAAGGACGTTCTCATACTGCTCGACGGTGACCAAAGGCCCACCGAGGACGTGCCACTACCGGAAAATGTGTCAGAGTCCGATATGCCGAAAGTTGCCAGCCGAATCACAGGGTCGGCGAAACCTGAGATTCCCGCGAATACTGGTGGACCGACGGTCGACGCCTGGAAAGCTGTAATCGACTTCGGCGGACAGCGGGTGCGATATTTGCCCGGGCGGGAACCAGATGCGTGGCTCGCTGAGATCGTCGATCCATCTGCAGAGGGCATCGGCGATGGAAAGCGCTGGTGGAATGAGCGCGCGAAGTTTCAGCTCGGCCGACTTTCGTCGGAATCATCGACATCCGACGAGCAGTTCGTCTGCCAGGCGCAGGAGATCTCCAAGATTCCGAAGGATCATCCCGACTTGATTGAGATCCGGGCAATAGTTGAAGAGTTCTTGAACTCGTAGAACCCGTTCGAGCGCCTGCGGGCGGCCATGGTGTCAGGGTGCTTGTCCGCACCCTGACACCGGTTGATCAGGAGATCGTTCCTGTGCGCACCTCCGGTAGGACGGCCTCGAGTAAACCTGGTACCTGACCGCCGCCCAACACCAGCTGTCGATCCAGCAAGCGATTTCCCGACTCGCAGGATGTCTCGCTGATCAGCGTGCAGCCGTGGCAGGCCGAGAGATTCAATGACGACGAGCCCTGGCTGTCGCTCTCGATACAGACCGGGTCATTCGAGCAGACGTCGGCATCATCGAGGGACGCGATGAGCAGGGGGATCAGTCGGGCGGGCTCTCCGAGTCGCACGAGACCGCCGAGCGTGCCCTGTGCGTCGCCGGCCGCAGTGTAGATGAGGATCCCGGCGGTGCGATCGACTCTGTCGCTGTTCGCGTAGATACGCTCTTGAAGTGCCGCGGAAGCATAGCCGCTCGCGAAGGCGAGGCGGCGGATGAGCAGGTGCGCGATCGTATGTAGAGCGACATAGCGGGGTTCCGGTACATCGAGGCGATGTGCCCACGGCGAATCGATCCTCCGTCTGCCGAGGATTTCGGCCCGTGCTCGGACGGCGGGGTCTTCCTCCCACGCGGATATCGCGTTTTCGTCGAATCGTATGAAGATCCCCTCCCCGAACATCTCCACGGCAGGGTAGATGGGATAGTGGCCGCGACCGGAAGTCAGATCTGCCTTGACGAAGTCGGCCTCGGGATTGTGCCGTCGGAATCCTTTGAGCGCCTTCACCTCACGGACTCGTCGAACTTGGCCCACGCCGGAGAGCGACTTGATCAGCTCCCCGGGAGCTTTGATCTTCTCCGACACCTTCCAGCCGTCGACAACGAAGTCCTCGCCGCTGCGGTCGCGGCCGTTCTCGAGCTTCTTGAGGAATGCGGCCCATTCCCCATCTTTGAGATCGAGCAGTATCTCGCTTCGTGGGCTAGGTGCGCTGTCGCCCGACGACGCCACCGAGAGAACCGTCTCGCGCGATACGCCGAGCTCCTCCGCGATCCAGCCGGCAACCATCTCGGCCTGCGGCCCGGCATTGTCGGCGACGACCTTGTCGAAGTTGAAATGGTTGCGTATGCGCTCCGCCTGCTCCTCGGATTGCGGTATCTCTTCTGGAATATCCAGTGCGGAGATATGTTCGGCGATGTAGTTGCTGGTCGCGCCGCGTTGTACGGGAATCAGCTGATGCTCACATGGCTCATTCACTGCGGCCAGTTCTTGCCAAGGCTGCCTGCCCTCGCACCGGATTCCATCTCGTTGCAGTGAGTTCTTGCCGACCAGTTCGGATAGGGACCGAGAGCGTTTGCACTTGTTGCAGCTGACCCGCAATGAGGCCAGACCTTCGCCATGTTTTGTCAGCCGCTCGAACTTGAGCTCACCGTATGCCCGACACACTCGAACTTCTTGATTCACACCGCTGTCCGAGCCGCGATGAGCCCACTTGAACCAATGAATATCCTGGATATGGCTACCCTTCTGGCAGATCGCGACGTATCGCATGGGTACCAGCAGGCCACCGCAGTTGCAGGTGTTGACCCATTGCCCTTTGCTTTTTCCTGTCAGCATCGACAACTGTGAGCATCGCTCGCAGAACCGCCAGGTCGGGAAGCGCCAGTAGAGCAGACTCGCGGTCTCTTTGGCGATTCGGCCGGCATGTGTGGGGGGCTGTCGCAGCTCTCCGCGCCCGAGGCGAGCCAGCAGCCGGTCGCAGCTGATCCGGGGTGCGCGCTTCTTATCCCACCACGATGTATCCGGCGCGATGAGCGATTGGCCGCGCACGTCGACGATGGCTCCGACACCGTAGGGCGAGATCGTCTCGGAGAGACGAAGGTCATGCTTGATCTTTTCCACGTTCCACCTCCTGCAACGGCTCCTGCACTGCGACAGCGACGCTCGACTCCACGGACCGCATCGAGTCGCCGACGAGCCAGCCTTCGCCGGTTTGTCCGAAGCGCTTCAGCAGTGCCTCGTCGCTGACGACTCGTCGGCTGTAGCGCAGAGGGGTGCTCTCCTCGCGCGCGCGTCGTGCGCGCCGATCCCACTCACGAAGAAGACGCCAGATCTCTTCGTCGGTCTCCTCCGCTTCGACTGTGTCAGAACGACTCACGATGGCCTGGAATCCGGTGACGGCGCCCTCGATGGCGCGACGCACGCGGTCGTTGTCCAGATCGAGTCTGTCGGCCGCGGTCTCCAGGGCGAGGGTCGGGAACGAATGGCGGATCAGTGCCACGAGCGCTCCAGCCAGAGAGCGATCACGCGATGCCATGGACCAAGGGGTGACGCTGGTGGGCTCCACGCTTCGGTAGAGGGCCTCGTGATACCCGCGGAAAGTCTCGAAGTGTGAGCGATCGCGCGCCCTGTTGGATCGAAACAGGGTGACGACGATGCCGTTGTTCTCTCCTCGTCCGACCCGGCTTGTCGCCTGGATGTATTCGGCTGTCGTTTTGGGTTGGCCCACCATGAGCATCAGCGCGAGCCGTGGAATATCGATGCCGACGGACAGCATGTTCGACGACAGCACCACGTCTATCGCTTCATCGGACGGACTCTGGGCCGCCTTACGCAGCTCGCGAAGGTCGTTCGGCAGTTCCTCGGGTCCGCGCCTGCTGGTGAGTTCCAGGACCCGACCGGCTCGGACCTTCCGGCGATCCTGTTGGAGGCGTTCAGCTCGAGTTTCCAGGCGGCCGTTCACATCGTCTACCACCAGCGTGCCGGTTCGGCCCAGCTCACGAAGACTGTTGTGGTACATGACCAGAGTCCAGAAGGCGTCGAGAGTAGCTGACGGATCGGGCTCACGGGTCAGTATGGTGGGCAGCTCGATGAGCGGCGCTGCGGTGGAAACCAAGGCGGACGCCTGGGATACCGACTGCGGCATCAGACCCACGTACATTCGGCCTGATCCGTCCGCGACCGGGCGTGAGAAGAAGGTCTTGTCGTCGTCGAGCCCTGCGGGCGGATAGAGGGCGACACGTCGTCCGTAGAGTCCCTGGACCTGTTCGTCGGAAGCGCGGATCGTCGCGGTCGACGCGACGATCTTCGGACTGGAACCGTCTTTGGTCAAAAGCAGCTGAATCACCGCGTCGAACACCGCGACGGTGGTGCCCAACGGTCCCGACAGCAGATGGAGCTCGTCTTGAATGATCAGCGAAGGCTGGCGGAAGATCGTCTTCAAGCCGAGTAGGCTTCCGGCCTCGGGCTTGAACTGAAGTCGTGCGAACTTGTCCACCGTCGCCAACAAGATGGTCGGGGGTTCGTCGTACATCACGTCGTCGACCACTTCCAGTGGCAGACGGTCCGTGAACTCGCAACTCGCGGAGGTGCAGTGGATCACTACATCGTGTCCGACGAGCCGCATCCCGTACCTGCTGCGGTCTTGGGTCCGCTTCTTCGGAACGAGCTCACTCAGGCACCAGGGGCAGCCCTCGACCTGGAATTGATTCGCCTGGTCGGGCCGTGCCGCCTTGTGTAACCGCTCGAGCGCGCTCTGCGCGTCTTTCCGCGTCGCGGGGGTCACCTCGTTGCCGACCCACAGGCCAATCGTGAAAGGCGGCATGCCCTTCACCCGGGCGTCCGACTTTCGGAGCAGCTCCATCGCACAGATCAGTGCCGCGGCGCGTTGGAATTGTTGGGCGGTGAGCAGGCGCAGCGTGTAGCGCGTGATCACGGCTGTCCCGCCGCCTTTCACACCGTGCACCAGCCGTCGTCTGAAGATCTCGATCGCCGCGAGTCCGAGATAGGCCTCGGTCTTGCCACCACCGGTGGGGAACCAGATCAGGTCGACCAGCTCTCGGTCCGCATGGGTCTCATCGATGGTGGAAGCCAGTGACACCAGGAGGAAGCCGAGTTGGAAAGGGCGCCAAGCTGGTTCGTTCGGGTCTTCACCCCGATTGATGGGTGCCTGCCGCATCTGCAGCCGCATCGCGGCCATCCCGAGTGCGAATGCCTTGCGGAGATCGTGCTGATCGGGGTCTCGCAGTAGCGCGACACCCGCTTCCATCCGGTGTACAGCGCGCCGCGACCGCTCGGTGATTGCGGCAGCAACCGAGGATTGCGGCCCGAAGCCTTCGACCTGGTCTTCTTGACTCGAAACCCATTGGGAGAACGCCCGAATGAACGCGTCCAGTGCCGTCAGCACCTGTTCGGGGGTTGTATCGATGCGCGCGAGTTCGTCGAGGCGTAGGGCTCGAGCCTCCTCGGTGCCGGCCTCGAAGCCGGTGGTCTCCACGTTCGGAACAACAAAGGCGGGAAGCGGAGTCAGGAAAATCCTGGTGCACCGCCCGGAGGAGAAATCCCAATCGGCCGCCATGCCGTGGCCGACCGCGTAGACCTTCCGCTGCCGGAATCGGAGACGAAGTTCCGAAGATTCCGCGTCGATGTCGTACGCACGTGAAGTGTCGTATTCTAGGATCTCGGCCCCTTCGGTGGGCCGCACCGCGAGTTCGACCTGGAACAGCATGCGCTCGATATCGAGCTTGTCGTCCCCTGTCGAGACCTCGGCCACGCGAACATGAACGGTGACCAGAAACGCGGTCCCCATCGGTCGCCAGCGTGATCCGATCTCCAGGGGGACCGTGCCGACGCTGATGCTCTTGAACGGGCGGTCCTTCGCCAGCTCCAGCACGCCGGGATCAACGGGGCTGCGCTTCCAGCGCGGCGGCCCCTCCTCGACGACCGGCGCGTAGGTCCCCGCACGCAGGTCGCACATCACCGAATCCGAGTTCGTCACGAACGAGATGGCGACCGAGGACGGCCGCCATGCCTCGGCCAACGGCACCGCCGCTCCGCCTTCCTCGACGTCGCCTTCCTCGACGGCGATAAGGCGTGCGGACTCTTCCGGGGGAGTGGCGGACTCGGTCACCTGGGACTCGGATGGAAAGAGCATCCCGATCGAGTACTGCAGGTGCGGTCGGTTCCAAACGACCTCCTCCGCCCCCGCTTCGGGACCGACGTACGCGGCGCGTAGATGCTCCAACGCTTCGACTTGCGCTGCCGTGAAAGTCATTTGAGCGCCCCCCGCTGCCGGACGAGCCCCTGCAACCGTCGCTTGTCCTCGCTGGAGGCGACGATGGTGAGCGAGACGCGTGCTCGTGTGACGGCTACATAGAAGGTCGCGACGCCGCTCGAGTCGAACTCTTCGGGCAGATCACACACGATCACATGCTCCGCTTCCAGTCCTTTCGCGTATCGGGGACAGGTGACGAGAATTCCATCGACGGTGGTCGGCACGGAATCGGCTGTGACACTGATGATCCAGATAGCGGATCGGAGGGCGCCGGCGGCGATCAGCGCGCGTGCGACAAGCAGCGCCTCGTCAACATCGGCCTTTCCCTTCGACCACTTCCACTGGATCTTCTCGCCATGGACGATGCCCGGATCCCCGATATCCGCCCCGAGGTACTCCTGAACCACATGCACGATGGCCTTCGTATTCCGGATGTTGATGTCCAGATCGCATGAAAAGGCCTCGGCGGCGACAAGTTCGAAGACATCAGCATCGAACTGTCCGTCAACGTGTGCCTGGTTGTTCGGATCGAGGAACATGCGCCAGCGTCCACCTGCCCGCCCACCGTGTATCACGGTGTCAAGCCGATCCATCGCCTCCGCGGTCATCAAGTCCTGTGCTTCATCGATGAGTACGGCGTCGTACTCCTTGTCGGAGCTCAGTTCATCGAACGGGATCACGTCGATCTGTCGCCCTGCGACAAGAGGTTCGAAGAAGCTCATCAGGGCGGGGGAATGGAAGGTGATCAGGACGGAGCGTTCCGCCGTGGCTTCCTGCTTCGCGGCCTCCGCGAGGACCAGGGACTTCCCGGTCCCCGCGCCACCGAGCACCATCATCCGCTGGTTTCGGGCCAGCGAAGCGAGCACCCGAGCCTGTGCTTCCGTAGCCCGGTTCTGCTCCTCGAGAACGGCGCCGCGCTGAGCGTCGATTACCGGCATACGGGAGAATTCGCCGAACAGCTTCGTCCGAAGGTCCTGACTGCGTGCGACTTTCGTGCCGTGCGGGGCGCCCTTGCTGCCGGCCGCGATCGTCGAGAGCGCTGCGGTGAGAGCCGCGACGCTCATCTCATCCTTCGCGAGCCAGTGGGTGGCTTCCCAACCGATAGCCGGCGGTGGGGCATCGATATCCGGCGTGATGACCACGGCTTCGTGGGCGAACCAGCCGACTCCTTGGGACTGGAGGATGTCGCGGAGGGCGTACATCGCCGAGCCGGCCTGCTCCATCGGAGAGGTCGGCAGCTTCTTCCAATCTCCGTGGCGGTTGATCGAGTACCAGACTCCTTCGAATTTCTTGACCCCGCCGCCCTTCACCTCGATCAGGAGAAGCACTCCATCCCACAGGATCACGAAGTCGGCCTCGGCATGCTGCTTGTACCGATGGGATCGCAGTTTGACCGAATGGAATGCCACGGCGTCGGCCGGTCCGTCGACGGCCCCGAGAATCTCTGCGACCCTGCGTTCGGCGGGGCTCTCGGCATTCTCGAGAATATGGGGAAGATCGGGAACGAGGATCATGCGCGCTGCTCCTGCCACAGGTCTTCGTACGCGCGAAAACCGAGAAGTGAGTTGATGTCTCCGAAGTTGTCGGCCATGTCGACGATGAGGCATTCCTCCTTGCCGCCGTTGGCCTTTCCGCGCAGTCCACGACCTGCCATCTGTATGTAGGCATTGGGACTGAACGTGGGTCGAGCGATGTACAGGGCTCGTACGCCCGGTGCGTCGAAGCCTTGAATGAGCAGATCGCAGTTGGTCAGGATACGAATCTCGTTCCGTTTGAACCGCTCGATCTGATCGCGGCGTTCTTGACGTCCGGTCAGGCCGCTGACCGCTGCCGCTTCGACGCCGCGGTAGCGCAGCGTCGCCGCCAGGATCTGCGCGGAGAGCACACTCGGCGTGAACACGAGGATCTGCCAGTCGGATGGGCGGCTCATGATGTCGGACACCAGAATCGACATTCGAGCTTGGCTCTGGCCTATCCGGTCGAGGACAGCCGCGTTGATGCGGCGTGTACTGGTCGCCTCTTCCCGTTCCTTGTGGCTGAGCTTGACCTCGACGCCGTCCAGAATCTCGTGCCGAACATGTGCCAGAATCCCCTGCTCGGCCAGGAGCTTGTACGGATTCGAATCGAACGCTTTCAGTTTCTGGTTGCCGAATCGGGCGGCGAGTTGTCGTGTCGACTCTTCGGAAGTGCCCTTGAACGGTGTGGCGGACAGGCCGACCAACGGCCTGGCCCATCCCCGCCCAGCGATGCCGAGCCAACTCAGCAGACGCGTGTACCGCTCGGAGCCGCCGGCTCGATGGCCCTCGTCGATGATGACCGCTGCCGGATCGCTGAGCCACGCGTACTCGGGGCTTTCCCGGATCTTGTCCAGCTTCGCGTCGGTCGCGACGATGACGCTGAATTCCGTGTCGGGCTCGGAGACTTCATTGCGGTCCCACAACCTGCCGATCGTCAGCGGCCGCTCGTCCCCGAGACCACGCCAGACCAGGCTCCACGTCTGTACGGCCTGCTCACACAGCTCCTGGGACTGGGCGATCCAGAGCACCACGCCCCGCAACCTGTCCTGGGTGAACAGACGCAGCACGGTCTCGCTGGCGACCCGGGTCTTGCCGGCGCCGGTGGGAAGTTCGACCATCGCCTTCTGCGGGCGGCCACTCTCGTCCGACGTCGTGAGGACATCCTGCAGTTTCCTACTGATGTCCTGCTGGAACAGATGCAAGGGGTTCAGTTTGACAGCGCCCGGCACAACGAATTCCGAGTCCTCGTGCTGAGTCCGGCGACCGGCGTAAGCGCTGCCGAATCCCATCTGCCGGAGCCACGAGATCGTCGCGGCGCCACCCGCCCACGTCGTCGGAACATCGTTGAACTCGAGCCGTCGGAACAGATCTGCCAGCTGCTTGATCGAATCCGAGCCGTAGACCGTCAGGTATAGGTCGCCGATCGATGTCGAATCATGCACCAGCCCTTGTGCTTCGAGTGCCTCCCACAAGCCCTTGGGAAGCTCGTCGCGCAAATCGTCCTCGCCGAAATAGATCTCGAGGCGCTCGGCGTCGGTTGCAGCCGCGACAGCTTGTTGCCTGAGCTCGACCAGGTAGTCGTCCACCCCTGCCTGTCGAACAGTGGCGAGATCGGCGTTGTTCAAGCGAAGCTGGAAGGCCTCGTTCACGATCGGCAACAGCTTCTGGTCATCGACGTCGTTCTGGACGATGAGTTCGAGTCCGTTGAGATGCCAATCCATGGCTTGGTCTTCGACGCCACCTTCGGTCGTCACCCGCTTGGTCACCCGGGCGGCGCGCGTCAACGTGGTGTTGGTGAGCTCATCGGCGACCATCTGGTATCGCAGGCCGGTGAAGACGTCCAGAACGCGTTCGCCGGGCTGTTCGCCCTCGATCACCATCGAGAACGAGAAGGTGTCCTCGAAGCGCTTGCAGCCGACGATCGTTACCAACTGCTCCGCGCGTTCTTCCGTGGTCTGCAGGTACGGGCGCTGCCGTGTTCGCAGAAACTCGCGCTGCTCATCGTTCACCGCGACGAATACCGAGCTCGGGACACGTGATTCGACCGCACGGCCGACGCGCGCGGGAATCTTCGGCGGTTGTGAGCCGTGATAGGCCCGACTGCTGGCGATCAGGAGGAATTCGGTCAGAATGTCGTCGTCGATCTTCGGCGGCAGAAGCTCTGCCGCAAGCGCTTCCTTGAGAGTGGCGATCGATACCGTCTCGAGCTGATCCGGCAGGTTCAGCGCGTTGGCGACGGTGCTCGGACCGGTGAAGAGCGGCAACAGGTCACGGTATCGCGCTAGCGTCGGTGCGACGACGGCGTCAGGGCTGCGCACGCCACGCGTCGATTCCACGAGTCCCGCGAGCTCGACGGCCCAACGAACCGGGGAGTCGACCGTGTAGTTGGTACCCGACCCGACGTCCTCGCAATCCCAACGCGAGTCGCCGAACGCGAGGAGAGCGTTCGTCCACCTGACTCGAATTGCGTTGGAAGCACCCGCTTCAGCGAGGATCGGCAGGACCGAGAACGGTCCAGGCGACCGCCCGTCCTTCGGGTAGAAAGTCACATCCTCAATTGGGCGTTCGCCCGGTCCAAGTCGTGAGTTGAGATCGTGAAGGACCCACGCGGTGTATTCCGAACGCAGTGCCTCATCTTCGAACTCATACTTCGCCACGGCACCCTGAATGACACCGAGTGCGTGTGCCACCTTGAGACTGCACTTGTGGCGGTCGAGCGTCAGAGAGGCATAGCCCGCCAACGGTTCTCCGATATCGAGGACCTGCTGTGGCCAGGCCCAGTCGCCCGCATGAGTCGGAACTCGAACCAGACGGTGAGGGTGGTTCTGGATCACCTTCACAGCCTCGCTCCAAGCCACGCCGTCCACGGCATCCCATAGCCTGGTGAGTTCCTCGTCGGTGGCGTCGGTAGAAAGACTCGTCAACCGCGCGTTGAGAATCGCGATCGGATCCAGGTTGCGGAAGCCGACGCTCTGCAAGAGCTTCTTGATCCCTGGCTGGGCGAGGAAACGGTGGTCGACGAATTCCGCGCCATCGATATGGATGTCCTCTTCCTGCTCGAGGAAGACCATATTTCGGTCTTTCAGAGCACGCAGGCCAGCAGTTGTCGGAATGACTTTGGCCTGGGCGATCTCGGGCATACGTGGATTGTCGTGAACGAACCGGAAAGCATTTGCCGTCGACTCGAAATCGTCGCCATCCGCCCACTCCCTGAGCCAGGTGAGCAATCCCCTTTTCGGCAGGACCGATAGTGCACGCTTCATATCGCGGCCTCCGCCTTCGAAGGCGAGCCGGCTGTCATGGCTGCCGTAGATGCACAGCTCACGGAGGCGTGAGGATCGCTGTGCAGACGAGTAACAGCGCCAGTGCGGAACATCTGGTTTCGTGTGCGAAGAGCTGATCCACGCTTGATGAAGTGACTGGTCCACAACTTTCACATCGATGGTGAGATCGAGGGGAAGAAGCTCGCTCGCTGCTCTGAGCGCACCCGTGGCGTCAGGCACTAGGCTGCGGCTGGCAGCATACGCTGGAACAAATGAGTTCAGAGCCGTGTCGCCGAACGATCGCTCCTCACGGCCGCGGGCCGGTAGATAGTCCAGATGTCCGGCAGGGTCGGTTGTCGTGCTGAATCGAGGGAGCGCATCCACGAACATTTCGGCCATCGTTCGAAGTATTTCGCGGTTGTAGTCGTTCCGCAGGAGAGTTGTGCGGTCGTCGTTCACGCTCCAAGGAGCATTGAAAAGCGCTGAAGCGGTCGTGTCGTCTTGAAGGGGGAAGTAGGACCAGAACTGGCCTACCCGTTGCTGACTCTGGCGCAGCGGTACAGCGACGGTAACTTTGACCTTCTCGCGTGAGACCGCCTCGCCGACCTCATGGCGCGCCTTGGCCGACGGCGCATGCATGCGCTCTACCACGACCCATTCGTCTCCGCTGCCGTCCGGCCGTTCGATCTTCAGCACGCCGTTGCCGAGGTCGCGAGAGGTATGGCTTGTCTTGAATCCATCATCGCCGAGGACTCGCAGTTTGATTTCGCGAACAGATCCGACGAACAACAAGAACTCTGATTTGAATGATTCGATCTCATCGCGAAGGCGCATGATATTCGTAGCATCGGGCAACTTGACTATAGTCACCGCCCATTTTGCGAGATCAGATAAAACAGGATCTGTGGAAAAGTGTTCCTCAGGCTCGACCAGTACAGCTGTGCGTAGGATTGGGACACGCCTAACATTGGGGATGACACCCCTGATTGCCTGCTGAGCGATCGGTGAATTGAACTCGAATGAAACGGACCGACTGAATACCTGAGGTGATTGAGAAACGGAAAGCACCGACTTGAATCCAAGTCCGAAGCGTCCGATCTCATCGCCTCGCTTACCGCTTAGATGCGCATGGGTGATCGACGTGATACCCGTCTTCGAAAACGGCCGCCCCGCGTTGGCGCAGTAAAGTGTCCGGTTGGGAATATCGAGCACAATCTCAACTCGCCCCGCGTGTGCTCCGGATTCGCTGGAACTTGCGCCTGACATCGCATCCGCTGCATTTTGCACAAGTTCGAGGAGAGCGCGGTTTGCGTATCCTCCGACGCGAATAGACTCTTCGTGGTTGGCGTGCTCCGAGATGAGGTTTGGGTTCGCTTCGTATGACGCGATTGCTCGCCCGAACTGGTGGTCAATCTCAGCAGCTAAACCGCCATCGCTGGCCCATGATGCCGTCCAGCCCTGTGCTTCTACGTCGGTCAATTCCATCCTTCAAGATCAGTTCGAGTGATCATTGACCCCCCGCGAGCCGATTATCGTTTGGTTGCGCGTTAAGACAGTTCGGTACCGCGAGTTGCCGAAACTCTGTAGGCGACTAGTCATTTCCGGTCGAGTATCGGCCACTGGCGGGCCCCGTGATGGTTCGACCGATGGTCGCAGCTGTGGGGAGCGCGTTACCTGACTGGCTCGCACTCTGATACAAGCCCGTCGGATGGGTGTACGCAATAGCTGGAGCGTTCCTTGCGAGCGAGTGGCATGCGATGTCGCCAGGTTGGCATGCAATGACAGTCCACTTGGTGTCGGATTGGATCGGTCTAGACTCTTGCTAGGGGTATGGACTCCAGATCTTAATGGCTACTTATGAGCCCAACCTCAGGTCTGTCCGTTATGTTCATGGCGGTTTGCTGGGAAGGTAAACCCAAATGGCTATCTCGGTGAAATGCATAGCTGCACCCGAACGACCGGAATAATCTACCTTTCTCAAATATTGATAATTCTGATTTTTCCGTGCATTCTATTTGGAATGCCACTCCACCGCGTCCGAGAGATTCGCGCGGGTTGTGCGGAACTTGTTCGCAGGTTGGTCCGGATCGCTGTAACCGAACGAAATCCCAGCGACTACCTGGCGGTCTGCAGGAATTGTGAAGTACTCGTGAAGGAAGGGGGAGTAGGTCGCCAAGGCTGCTTGGGGAGCCGTTGCCACGCCCAGGCTTTGGGCTGTCAGGAGGAAGGACGTCAGGTAGAGGCCGCAGTCCAGGACGCCGTAGGAGCCTTGGGCCGTGTCGGTTGTGATCAGGGCCAGGTGGGGGGCATCGAAGAACTCGAAATTGCGGACCAATTGGCGCATCGTGCCTGCGTGGTCGCCGCGGGGGACGTCCACCGCCGCGTAGAGGGCCGCGGCGCATTCTCGGCGGCGGTCGCGGTAGACGCCGTGGTACTTGGGGAAGGGGATGTCGGTGGCCGGGGCCGCGCCGTCGATGTGGGCGAGCAGGGACTTGCGGAGGCGGGACGTCGCGGGCGGCTCGGTCACGATCACCTGCCAGGGTTGGGCGTTGCAGCCGGAGGGTGTGCGCTGGGCGGTGGTCAGGATCTGGGTGATCGTCTCGCGGGGTACCGGGTCGGGGCGGAAGGCGCGGCACGTGTGGCGATTGTCCAGCAGGGACCGGAGGACCTGGTAGGGAGCTGGGCCGGTCGTATCGTGAGGCGGCTCGGTGGAGGCCACGGCCGGGGCTTGCTCAGCGGCGAGAGGGCTGCCGGCGGCAGAGTCGCTACCGGGGGCGGCGCGCTCATTCTCGGCGGTGACCTGGTGGCTGTCGATCGGGCTCGCCAACGGCGGTGATGCTGCTGTAGTGCGCGGAAAGGGCGCTGGATCCGCCGCGACATGGTCGTCGGCGGGCGCGTTGCTGGTCAGGCCAGTACCCGAAGCTTCGGCGAGCAGGTCGGTTTCAACGGTGGCTCGGTGGTTGGGCATCGCATCCCCTTCGGGTGTGGTCTCATTTCGAGACCGGTGAGATTTGGTCTCATATTAAGACCACTCGGCTAGCATTGGGAAGATGCGGTACGAGGAGCTGGCCGAGGAGCCGTGTTCGATCACCCGGGCACTGGTGGTGTTCGGGGACCGGTGGACACTGCTCATACTCAAGGCCGCGTTCGCGGGGGTGCGGCGGTTCAACGGGTTTCAGGGGTACCTGGGGATATCCAAGGGGAGGCTGCTCGACCGGCTGGATCGGCTGGTCGAGCACGGGATCCTGAGCAAGGGGCCGGCCGAGGTCGGTGCGCACGAGGAATATCGGCTCACGCCCAAGGGGTTCGACGTCTATCCGATTCTGCTGGCGTTCAAGGACTGGGGGGATGCGCACGTCGCGCCGGACGGGCCGCCGATGCTGTACGGGCATCGCGACTGCGAGGGGCAGGCGCATGTGCGGCTCGAATGCGACCACTGTGGGGACGAACTCACCGCGCGCGACGTCGTCCCGACTCCGGGGCCGGGCCTGCTGGGCTGAGGTCCGGGCGGGTTACAGGCTGCCTGCCCGAGGCTGAGCCGGCGGACCGGTGAGGGGCGATCCGCGATCGACTGCATCCCCCGGAAATGCCCGCGCGCGCCGACCTCCACGAACCGTATAGTCCCAGCCGTGTCCAGCGTGATCGTTCGTCCCGCCCTGCCCACAGACGAGAAACACCTGTGGGCCATGCTCTTCGAAGCCTCGTACTCGGCGGATCAGGGGCGAACGTCGCCGGACGAGTTGCGCGCCATACCGGCGCTCGCGCACTACGTCGAGAACTGGGGTGTGCCGGGGGATCTCGGTGTCATCGCCGAGCTGAACGGGGAACTGCGGGGGGCCGCGTGGCTGCGACTGTTCACCGGTGACAACGCCGCCTACGGGTACATCGACGACGACACCCCGGAACTGGCCATCGGAGTCGTGCCCGGGGCGCGCGGCACGGGGGTCGGCACCCTGCTCATGGAACGGCTGCTGGTGGACGCGCGAGCTGCCTTCAAGCAGGTGAGTCTCAGTGTGCGGGAAGAGAACCCGGCGCGCCGGCTCTACGAACGGCTCGGCTTCGTCGAGATATCGGACTCCGCACACCCGAGTCCCACCGGGAGTACCAGTCGCACCATGCTGCTCCGCTTCTGATCGGCTTCGGCGGACGGACGGCCCGGCTGCATGGCGCGCGAGCACAGCCGCGCGGCCTGCCATGGGCGCGCATCGCGCACCATCGAGGGGGCGCGCTCACCCCAGCGGGAACTCCAGCACCCCCGGCGCCAGATAGTCGTCCCGATCGACCAGCATCCGCACCCGCGGCCGCGCCTGTTCCGGAATCCGTGCCAGCTCCGCTTCCACGGGGCTCTGGAACGCCTCCCCGCGCGCGGTGAACACCGGCAGCCAGTTGTCATGATGGTTGGGCACGAACACCTTCGGGCGCAGCGCCTCGATGTAGCTCCGCGGGTCCCGCAGCCCGTTGGTGAACTGGTTGAACCCCTGCACCGCGCCGACGTGCACGTCCGAGGCGGGTAGCGAGCGCAGCACGTCCAGCACCTCGGGAGCCTTGTCCAGCAGCGGCCCCGAGGAATCGTGCCAGGTCAGGGTGAAGCGGTCGGTCCGGAACTGGTAGAGCAGCACCCCGCCCTCGGGCGCGGCGATATTGCGCGCCAGATGGGCGGCATCGGCCAGGGACGGCGGGAACTCCCGGATATCGCACGGACACGGCTTGGGGCGCAACGGATCCGAGCCCGCGGGACTCTCGTCGCGGGCGGTGCGGGCGGAGTGCACGTGCCGGACCGCGGTCACCGCGATGCCCGGCGCGAGCTCGAAGTCGTAGCGATCGCCGTACGAGGAATCGGCGGAACCCAGTTCCACACAGTCGAATCGGGGATCGGCGACCTGCCCGCGCACGGTCGCGCAGTGTTCCGCGGTCCCGTGCACCACGGCCCCGCTCGCCTGCGCGATGGGCCCGGCGTCGGCGGCGTGGTCGAAATGCCCGTGGCCGATGAAGATCGCGGCCGGGCGCAGGGCCGCCACCTCGGCGACGGTCGTCGGCACGTAGCCCGAGGTCGCGCCCCGCGGCACCCACGCGTCGAGCAGGAAGACCGTGCCGCCCAGCGAGATGGCGAAACTCGCGCAGCCGAACCAGGACACCAGAACCCGATCCGGGCTCACCGCACCGGTTTCCGGGTCAACCGCCGCGTTTCCGAAGAACCGCCGCCGGGCCGCGATGGTCTCGGCCAGGGTCGGCGCGGCCGGTTCCGGGGTGGTCAGACGTTCGGACAATGCCGCCAGACCTCGCGAAAGATTCACCCGTGCACCTCTCACCTCAACCGCCCGCCGGCACCGTGCCGCGCCCCACGCATTCTTCCCGTCTCGGACAGTCCTGTCACCGGATCTCCCGAGGTGACGGACCGATGGACCCGCACCGCGTAAAGAGCAACCGTGTGAAGGCCGGGCCGGGAAGCGTGCCCTCGTCCTGGTCGATCAGCAGGTGAACGGATGCCTTGCCCGTGCGGAGTCCCCGGTCCAATTGCGGGATCGCCGCGGTGACAGGCTGCGGGTCCGGTCGCCCCGGCGCGCACCCCACCGCGCGAAAGCGCAACGGCGCGAAGGCCGCACCTGGAACCGCGTCCGCAACCCGGCCCATTGCCGGGTGTTTCGCGCCTTTCGGACCGAATGATGCCCGCCTGCCTACACCCCGATCGCGACCGTACGGACGCCCACCCTCCGCCCGAACGCGATAGCCGAGACCTAGCCGTTGCATCCGGCTACCCCGTGGTGAATCCGGAACCCGACCGTGACGAACCGGTACGCAACCGTTCAGCCTTTCGTTAATCACGAAGCGTTGCATCGATACCAGGGGTAGCTGAACGAAGGCTGCCGTGAGGGCAATTGGGGGCCCACCATGTACAACGAGGTGCATGCGGCCGCGCTGGATCGCGACGACCACCGGTACACCATGCGGATCAGCCGGCTGGCGATCGACAAACTCGGCATCCGGCTCTACGACCGGGTGTCGGCCGTGCTGGCCGAACTCATCGCCAATTCCTATGACGCCGACGCCACCGAGGTGGATGTCGCGCTGCCGTGGGGCGTCACGCTGGCGGGGACCATCCGCGCCGCGGACGAACCCGCGTACCGGATCGTGGTGTCGGACAACGGACACGGCATGACGGCGTCGGAGATCAATGCCCACTACCTGATGGTGGGCTCGGACCGGCGCAAGCGCACCGGCTCCGACCTCTCGCGCGAGCAGCAGCGACCGGTGATGGGGCGCAAGGGAATCGGGAAGCTCGCCGCCTTCGGCATCTGCCGCACCATCGAGGTCATCAGCGCGGGGTCGACCCCGACCGACCGTACGCCGCAGGGCTGGCCGGTCGCGCACCTGATCCTGGACCTGGACGACATGCTGTCGGACACCGAGCGCGACTACTACCCGAAGCCGGGCCCGCTGGACGGCACCTTCACCGGCACCCGCGGCACCACCGTCATTCTGCGAAACTTCTTCCGCAAGCGGGTGAACAGCGGCACCGAGCTGAGCAGGCAGCTCGCTTCGCGCTTCGGCATCGAACGCTCGGACTGGCGCGTGCAGGTGCGCAACAGCGCCGGCACGGAGTCCTTCACGCTCAGTGATCTGCCCATCGACGTCATGGAGGACACCCGGGTCGACGTGAGCCGGGTGCCGGTGCGTTTCGGGCACAAGTTCCTGCCGGTCTCGGGCTGGATCGCGTACTCCAAACAGCCCTACCGCGACGAGGCGATGGCGGGTGTCCGGATCTACGCGCGCGGCAAGATCGTCGCGCAGACCCGCGATTTCGGCATACCCGCCGGATTCACCGGCGAGTTCAAGCTGCGCTCCTACCTGGTCGGGGCCGTGCACGTGGACTGGCTCGACGACGAGGAGGATCTGGTCCGCTCCGACCGCCAGGACATCATGTGGAACTCCCCGCGCGGGGAGGCGCTGGCGCAGTGGGGGCAGGCGCTCATCAAGGAAATCGGCAGGCTCGGTGAGAAGTCCATCCGCCGCCGGGTCTGGGAGGAGTTCGTCGAGCGCTCCCGGATTCGCGAGATGCTGGAGGGAATCGCGCCGGGGGACCGCGTGTTCCGGGACTCGGTGCTGGAAGCGGCGCGAATCCTGGTGGCGCACAAGGACCGGGCCTCGCTGGACGACCCCGCGCACATCGAGAACATGGTGCGGCTGGCACTGTCGCTGGGCCCGCAGCGCAGCCTGCTCGAGACGCTCAAGGAGATCGCCGAGGACGCCGAACCCGAACTCGACGTGGTGGTGGCGCTTTTCGAGCGCGCCCGGGTCGCCGAGATCTACTCCCTGGGCCAGATCGCCAGCGAGCGGGTCGCGGTGGTGGATCGGCTGCGCGCGCTCATCGACGATCGCCGTTCGCTCGAGCGCCCGTTCCAGGAGCTCATCGAAACCGCGCCCTGGCTGCTGGCACCGGAATGGACGCCGCTGGGCATGAACGAATCGCTGCAGCGGGTGCGGGCCAGCTTCGAGCGCTGGTACGCACAGAAATTCGGATCCATGTTGCAGACCAGCGCCGTCGGCAGCCCCAAGCGCGAACCCGACTTCGTGCTGCTGCACGACTCCGGTGAGCTCTGGATCGTGGAGATCAAGCGGATGGACTACCACCTCACCGATACCGAGTACAACCGTGCGGTCAACTACCTCTACGAACTCGACCGTTTCCTGGAGGAGAATCCGCGCATCGGGGCCCAATTCCCGCGCCGGCGACTGACATTCATCGTCGATCACATCGACCGGCTCGGCCCGGCGTCGCTGTCCTCGCTGTTCAGCGACAGCCGGGTGGACCGCCGCACCTGGCGCGAGCTGCTGGATTCCACGCTGCGCGCGCACCGGGACTTCCTGGACCGGGTGTACGCCATGCGCGGATCGGACGACGAGCCGGGTGCGGCCCGGGCGGGATGAGGCGGGTTCCGGGACGACCGCGCCCCGTGACACCATGGGGGCGAGGCGCGCGTGGGGACGTGGCCGATTCCACGGTTTTTCCAGGGCATTCGACGAGGTATGGGGTAATGGTGCACGGCACTGTGAAGTGGTTCGACAGTGAGAAGGGCTTCGGCTTCCTCACCTCCGACGACGGCGGACCCGACGTGTTCGTCGAGTACACCGCCGTCGAGGGGCAGGGCTTCCGGTCGCTGGCCGAGGGCCAGCGGGTGGAGTTCGAGGTGCGCAGCACCAAGCCCGGGCCCGAAGCCGTGGTCGTGCGGGTCATCGGCCGAGCTGGCGCCTGAAGAACTCGTTCGACAGCGCCCGCGCCTGCTCCCGGTGTGCGGGTTCGTTGCCGGTGAATTCCGCCTCCGCACGGTCGAATTCGCGGGTGATGAAATCCGCGATGGGCGCGGGCACCTCGCCGGCGCCCATCTCGCGGGTGCGGGCCTTCAACTCGGTGAGCGTCCGGATCGATTCGACCAGATCGGCGGGTAGGTCGCACTGCGCGAGCAGCGTCGGCAAATGCATCGGCGCGGCGGTCTTATCCGGATGTTCGCGCAGCCAGCGCAATGCCATGGCCGGGCGCAGCGAATAGAACACCTTCTTCAGCGACCGGTTGGTGTCGAACAGCCGCCATTGCCGGGCGCCCAGGTGCAGGTAGTGCCGGGCGACCTGATCGCGGTCGGCGACGGTGTCGGCCAGCTCCCGCAATTCGTCACGGAACGCCGAGTCCGCGGAATACACGATGGGCGACATGAGCCATTCGATCAGGACCGCGTTGCCGCGCACCAGCAGTTGCAGCGCCTTGACCAGATCCCAGCCGTTCACATCCAGCAGGCCGATCAGCGGAGTCTCGATGACATCGCGCCCGGGCCACGGCGTGAGGTAGTCCTCGAGCGGGCGGAGGTAGACGAAGCGGCAGTCGTAATCGGAGTCCGGGGACGGAAAGCCCCAGGCCCGGCTGCCGCTCTCGATGGCGAGGCGCACGTCGGCCCGGTGCTCGCGCTCGATCCGGCCGAGTTCGGCGTCGATCGTCGCGACCACCGCCGGGTCCATGGCGTCGGGGATGTTGCGCAGGATCATGGTCGCCGAGGCTAGCGGGCGCGGCCCGCGCCGGTCCATTTATTTCCCGGCCTGAGCAGGGGTTATCTGCGCGAGATATGCGTGTTGTCGGCTTTGCTGGGATCGAGTACATGAAGCCCCGCGCGATATCGAATAACTGGGATGCATGTCACAGTGCGTTAATGATCCGTAACGGGTGCGCAGAACGCCTCGATATGCCGTGCGTCGGAAGTTCGATTGGTTTTTTATCGAGAGGCTTTACTAAATGATCCCCGTTATCATCGAGACCGGTTCCGCTGCTCTGAACGGCCTGCTCAGCACCGGCTCGGCCGCGCTGCACGGCATCCTGAGCACCCTGTGGACCGGCTCCTTCGGCGGCTGATCGTCGGCAAAAGCTGAAAAGGCCGACCTCGGGTTTCGCAGCCCTGAGGTCGGCCTTTCGCATTTCCGAAGACAAATAGAAGCCGTCAGACTATTTGCCACAGAACTGTGGCCTCCGTCGCAAATTGATGATTTGCGAATGATTTGCCAGATTTCTCGCTTCGACAGCTCCAAGCCCATGCCTTAGGTTGTTCGTTATTCGGACAGTCGTCCAGGCGAAAGGGAGTGTGTTGCAGAACGAGGATTTGCGCCGCGGATGAATACCGATGCCCTGCAGGCGAGTTGGCGGTACGTCGAACGTGCCGGCGACGAGGCCACCCAGTACTTCTACGCACACCTGTTCCTCGCGCACCCCGAGGTCCGGGACATGTTCCCGACCCGGATGACCGCCCAGCGCGCCAAGTTCTTCGCGGCCCTGGGCCGCATCGTCAGCAACGTCGAAACCCTCGCCGCCGATTCGGAATTCGTCGCCCAGCTGGGGCGCGATCATCGCCGCTTCGGCGCCGTCGCCGCGCACTACCCGGCCGCGGGCGCCTCGCTGCTGGCCACCCTCGCGCATTTCCTGGGTCCGCGCTGGACCGCCGAACTCGCGCAGACCTGGACAGACGCCTATCAGGCCGTCGCGGGCATCATGGTCGAGGCCGCCGATCGGGCCGCGAACACGCCCGCGTGGTGGGACGCGGAGATCGTGTCCACCGAACGCCGCAGCATCGACGTCACCGTCATCACGGTGCGCCCGCTGCACGAGTATCCGTACGAAGCGGGTCAGTCACTGGCGGTGGAGATTCCGCAGCGGCCGCGGCTGTGGCGCTACTTCACCCCGGCCAACGCTCAGCGCGCGGACGGTACCTTCGATCTGCACGTGCAGGTCGTGGACGGCGGCGAGGTCAGCGCGACCTTCGCTCGCACGATCCGCCCGGGCGATCAGGTGCGACTCGGCGCACCCGTGGGCACCGCCTTCGTCTTCCCGCCGCAGGCGGTGGACAACCTGCTGCTCATCGCCGGGGGCTCCGGGCTCGCGCCCATGCGCGCGATCATCGAGCGCATCGAGCAGGAATCGCGGCACACCGGATACACCCCGCGGGTGCAGCTGTTCCACGGCGTGCGCACCACCTGGGATCTCTACGACCACGAGGCCCTGACGGCGCTCACCGAGAATCCCTGGTTCACCTACACCCCGGTGGTGTCGGAGGATCCCGGCTTCCACGGCGTGCAGGGCATGGTCGGCGCGGTGGCCGCGCGCGGTCGCGACCTGACCGGGTGCACCGCGCTGGTCTGCGGTTCCCCGGCCATGGTCGCCGCCACCGTCGCGGCGCTGTCCGCCGCCGGGATGCCCAGGCACGCCATCAGATACGAGACATTCGGCCAGGCGCCGGCGGCAGGCTCCGCCGCCCCGGCCGCCGACCGCGGCTTCGACAAGGTTGACCAATGGATGTGACACCCGACGAGATCCGATCCGCCACGTTCAAGGGCGCGCGACTGGGGCGGCGTGGCTACGACGCCGAGGAGGTCGACCGCTTCCTCGAGCGGGTGCACATCGCGGTGGCGCGGGTGGCGCGGGAGAACCGCCAGCTCACCCTCACCAGTAACTCGCCGGAACTGGCTCGGCTGCAACGGGAGAATATGCAGCTGGCCGGCAAGAGCGAAGCGATGCAGATGCAGATGCAGACCATGGCCTCCGCCGGTGAGGTGGCCGAGCTGCAGCGTCAGCTGGCCAACGCGAACTGGGAGATCGCTCGGTTGCAGGAGGAGACGGCCAAGGATGCCCTCGGCATCAGCAATCAGGCCGTCGAAACCCTCAAGCGCGCACAGGCTTCCGCCGACTCGATCGTGGAACAGGCCGAGGAGCACGCGCGGGAGCTGATGCGGGTCACCCGCGCGCAGCAGCGCGAGATGCTGCAGCAGGTGCACGCGGCCGGGCCGCAGCGCGGCGCCTACGCCGATCCCGAACTCGAGGACCAGCGCCTGGCCCAGCTGCAGTCCTACTCCGGACTGCTGCGAAACCAGTTGCAGGCCATGATCATGACGTTGTCGGTGGAAGTCGACAAGCTGGCCCTGCTGCCGCTGCCGGGCACCGCCGAGTCGCTGCCGGACATCGTGCCGGCCTCCGGGTATCAGCGCGACCTGCCGATCGGCGGGAAGGGTCATACCCCGCAGGACTGATCGGGCACATCCCGATCCCACATCGTCCACGGACACAGAGGTCCCGAATTCGGTAGCAGCCCTGCCGATTTCGTGGCGTGTAAGGAATCAGGCACGCAGACAAGGGAAGTGGGGAACCCACATGAATATCGAAGCATTGCAGTCGAGTTGGCAGCAGGTCGGCGCGGTCGGACCCGAGGCCGTGGAGTACTTCTACGATCATCTGTTCGCGGCGCACCCGGAGGTGCGGGACATGTTCGCCGAGGACATGACCGTGCAGCGTGAGCGCTTCCTGTCCGGCCTCGGCCGGATCGTCACCAATGTCCAAACCCTCGCGAACGACCCGTCTTTCGTGCAACAGCTGGGCCGTCACCATGCCCAGCTCGGGGTGGTGGCCGCGCACTACCCGGTGGCCGGGGCATCACTGCTGGCCACCCTCGAACACTTCCTCGGTGCGCAATGGACCGAGGAACTCGCCGGGACCTGGGCCGCGGCCTACGGCGCGGTGGTGGAAATCATGCTCTCCGCCGACGAGGTCAAGGTCTGACCGTTCCCGCGAGGAACGGCGAACCGGTCCCGGATGTCCCGGGACCGGTTCGGCTCGCATCCGGCGCGGATGCCGAATTCGACAGTGCGGCTGTCTATTTGTGGCCGCTGCCGGACGAACCCCCGGCCGAGCCGCTGCCCAGGATGCAGAGCGGGTTGTTCACCATGGCCGCCTGGGCCGAACCGGAGGACGAGCCCGTGACGCCGGAATCGACCGGCGGGGTGTTCGGCACCGGCGCGCCGGGGTCGCCGGAACCGCCGGCGAGCATCGAGACGCCGTCCAGGTTCGCGGGGGCCGCCACCCCGAGCAGGTCCAGGACGGTGGGGGTGATGTCGGCGAGGGTGTAGCCGTTGTTCTGCGCGCCCGCGGCGAAGCCCGGACCGCGGGCGATCACGAAACTCGCTGTCTCATAGGCGCTCTGGCCACCGTGCCCGCCTTCGGGCTTGTGGCCGTGATCGGTGGTGACCAGGATGGTCCAGCGCTCGTTCGAATGCGCGGCCATGCGGGCGTCCACCGCCTGGGTGATCTTGCCGACCAGGCCGTCCGCGCGCGCGATGGCATCGCGGTAGGACTGCGGCCAGATGCCGCGCAGGGTGTGCCCGACGATATCGATCTGGTCCAGGTGGGTGAAGGTCAGATCCGGGCCGTCCGCGCTGATGGCCGCGGCCACCTGGGTCGCGGCGTTGGAATCGGCGATGGTCTCGCAGATGCCCGCACCGGTCGGGTCGATTTGCGTCACTGTGACTTTGTCGGCCTTGGGGTTACCGGTGCGCGCGATCATGCCGATCTTGTCCCAGGTGCCCAGCGAGACCGTCGACAGGCTCGGCTGCGCGGCCTCGAGCTGCGTGAACACCGTCGGATATGGCGCGAAAGCCCCCGCGTTGCAGGATGCGTCGTTGTCCACGATGCCGTGCTTGGTGTCCCACACCCCGGTCAGCGCGGTCGCCCACGAGACGCAGGACATGGTCGTATGCCCGGCGATGGAGGTGCGCGCCAGGGTGCCCTCGGCGACCAGGCGGTCCAGGTTCGGGGCATTGGCGGCGGCGATCTCGCTGTACAGCGTGCCGTCCAGGCCGATCACCACGACCTTGTTCACCACGGGCGCGGCGTGGGCGGGGGCCGCGGCGGTGAGGGGGACGGCGCACAGCGCGGCGGCCGCGAGAATCCGATGAGTCCGAGACATGCCGGGCAACCTAGCCGGGTGGCGGCGAGTTCGCAGCGTATTTGGACAATTGACCACAATAGTTTCGGTGAGCGGGAAAACCGGCATGTCACCGGTCTGACGGCACCCGCCTACCGGGCGGTAAGGCAAGCCAAATCTTCGCCCATTAAGATTGCGCCCGTAAATCCCGGACCCCTTTCCCGCAGGAGTACCCCACAGTGAGCCAAGCAGGCCGCCCCGTAGTTCTGATCGCCGACAAGCTCGCCCAGTCGACCGTCGACGCGCTCGGTGACGGTGTCGAGGTTCGCTGGGTCGACGGCCCGAACCGCCCCGCACTACTCGAGGCCGTCGTGGACGCCGACGCGCTGCTCGTGCGCTCGGCCACCACGGTGGACGCCGAGGTCCTCGACGCCGGTAAGAACCTGAAGATCGTCGCCCGCGCGGGCGTCGGCCTCGACAACGTCGACGTGCCGGCCGCGACCGAGCGTGGCGTCATGGTCGTCAACGCGCCGACCTCCAACATCCACACCGCCGCCGAGCACGCGGTCACGCTGCTGCTCTCGGCCGCGCGCCAGATCCCGGCCGCCGACGCCACCCTGCGCGAGCACACCTGGCAGCGCAGCAAGTTCAACGGTGTCGAGATCCTCGGCAAGACCGTCGGCGTCATCGGCCTGGGCCGCATCGGCCAGCTGTTCGCGCAGCGCCTCGCCGCCTTCGAGACCAAGATCGTCGCGTACGACCCCTACACCTCCCCGGCTCGCGCCGCCCAGCTCGGCATCGAACTGCTGACCCTGGACGAGGTGCTCGAGCGCGCCGACTTCATCTCGGTGCACCTGCCCAAGACCCCCGAGACCAAGGGCATTCTCAACGCCGCCTCGATCGCCAAGACCAAGCCGGGCGTCATCATCGTCAACGCCGCGCGCGGTGGCCTGATCGACGAGCAGGCCCTGGCCGACGCCATCAAGTCCGGCCACGTGCGCGCCGCCGGCCTCGACGTGTTCGAGACCGAACCCTGCACCGACAGCCCGCTTTTCGAGCTGCCGCAGGTCGTGGTCACCCCGCACCTGGGCGCCTCCACCTCCGAGGCCCAGGACCGCGCCGGCACCGACGTCGCCAAGTCGGTCAAGCTCGCCCTCGCCGGTGAGTTCGTCCCGGGTGCGGTCAACGTCACCGGCGGCGCCGTCTCCGAGGACGTCGCCCCGTGGCTGGATATCGTCCGCAAGCAGGGCGCGCTGCTCGGCGCCCTCGCCTCCGAGCTGCCGGTCAGCCTCGAGGTGCAGGTCCGCGGCGAGCTCGCCGCCAGTGACGTTGCGGTGCTGGAGCTTTCGGCTCTGCGCGGCGTCTTCTCCGCCCTGATCGAGGATTCGGTCACCTTCGTCAACGCCCCGTCGCTGGCCAAGGATCGCGGCATCGAGGCCACGGTCACCACCGTGACCGAGAGCCCCTCGCACCGCAGCCTGGTCGACCTGCGCGCCGTGTTCGGCGACGGCCGCACCCTGAACGTGGCCGGCACCCTGACCGAGCCCTCGCAGGTGCAGAAGATCGTCAACATCAACGGCCGCAACTACGACATGCGCGCCGAGGGTCTGAACCTGGCCGTCATCGCGTACGAGGACAAGCCGGGTCAGCTCGGCCGCCTGGCCACCAAGCTCGGCGACGCGGGCATCGACATCCTCGCCGCCCAGCTGACCCAGGATCTGGACCAGGACGGCGCGACCGTCGTGTTGCGCGTCAACGCCGATGTCCCGACCGAGGTGCAGTCCGCCATCGCCGAGGCCGTCGGCGCGGTGAAGGTCGCCCAGGTCAACCTGGACTAGTAGGTACCGGGCCGAGCCCGGAAACGATTGCCGCCGCGCCCCCGCCGTGAATCACGGCGGGGGCGCGGTCGTATCAATAGGCTCCGGAACGGTGGAAGTCGATGCCCAGCGCCCGCAGCAGCAAGCCGATGATGTGCAGGTTGCTGTCGCCGCTGCCCGTCAAGTTCTCCAGTGATCCCATATGTGCCCGCCTTCCCTCGAGCGGACGGTACCGCGCGCCGAGGAGATTGGCCGCACGCTGAATTCCGGGTCTTGCACAGCCGCCGTCCCAGTGGTTGGGAGGGGTTCGCCCTGGTGAAAGGGGTGCTCGGGGCACCCGCTATCGTGGCGGGCGGACTCTTCGCCCGCGTCGGAACACGGGCGCCGAGAGTGTTCAGGGTCGCTAATCCGAACGGAGCATTGTTCATGAAACTCGCTGTCATCCCGGGCGACGGAATCGGTCCCGAGGTCATCGCCGAGGCCCTCAAGGTCCTCGACGTCGTGGTCCCCGGTGTGGAGAAGACCGAATACGACCTGGGGGCCAAGCGGTTCCATGCCACCGGTGAGATCCTGCCGGACAACGTCATTCCCGAGCTCAAGCAGCACGACGCCATCCTGCTCGGCGCCATCGGCGACCCGTCCGTGCAGAGCGGCGTGCTCGAGCGCGGGCTGCTGCTGCGCACCCGCTTCGAGCTCGACCACCATGTGAACCTGCGCCCGTCGCGGCTGTACTCCGGTGTCACCAGCCCGCTGGCGGGCAACCCGGACATCGACTTCGTGGTCGTGCGCGAGGGCACCGAGGGTCCGTACACCGGCACCGGTGGCGCGATCCGGGTGAACACCCCGCACGAGGTCGCCACCGAGGTCTCCACCAACACCCGCTTCGGCGTCGAGCGCGTGGTGCGCTACGCCTTCGAGAAGGCCCGTGCGCGCCGCAAGCACCTGACCCTGGTGCACAAGAACAACGTGCTCGCCTTCGCCGGCTCGCTGTGGACCCGCACCGTGGCCGAGGTCGCCACCGAGTACCCGGACATCGAAACCGCCTACCAGCACATCGATGCCGCCACCATCCACATGGTCACCGACCCGGGCCGCTTCGACGTGATCGTCACCGACAACCTGTTCGGCGACATCATCACCGACCTGGCGGCCGCGGTCTCCGGCGGCATCGGCCTGGCCGCCTCGGGCAACATCGATGCCTCGGGCGCCAACCCGTCCATGTTCGAGCCCGTGCACGGCAGCGCCCCGGATATCGCGGGTCAGTCCAAGGCCGACCCGACCGCCGCCATCCTGTCGGTGTCGCTGCTGCTGAACCACCTCGGCAACGCCGAGGCCGCCGCGCGCATCGAGACCGCCGTCGCCAAGGATCTGGCCTCGCGCACCGCGCCGGCCTCGACCGTCGCGGTCGGCGATCGCATCGCCGCCGCTCTCTGACACCGGCTTTCGCCGTTTTGGCCCCGCTCCCGAGTCCCGGGGGGCGGGGCCGAACTCTGCGCCGGGCGCGTTCGGGGCGCATGATGGGGGAGTACGGGCGCGCAGGGGCGTCTCGAACGCTCGGACCGTGCTCAATCCGGCTGCCGCACAGGGCGACAAAGGCGGCAAAAGGCTCAGAATTTCCAAACCTACTGTGCCAGTGAGCTATATCGCATTCATGCATTCGGATGCGAAAACGTAACGGGCGCAGACATTCCTGATTTGCGGGAAATCCGCGAAAGGGACGCGACGGCTCCGGGTAGCCCCGAAGATAACGGCGCCGAGCCGCCCGCCGGGGTGCGGCGGGCGGCCCGGAATCGGGTGTTCCAGTGCCTCGGAACCGCCGGTTCGGTGCTTCGGAACCGGCGGTTCAGTGCTATGGAACCGGCGGTTCAGTGCGCCGTGCGCGGCACCAATGGGACTGCGGCCACGGCGATCACGGCCGTCAGCGCGTAGGTGACGGGGAACCCGGCGACGGTGATCAGCGCGCCGAAGGTGGGCGCCAGCGCCGCCATGACCAGGTTCTGCCCGGTGTTCTGGATGCCCAGCCCGCGCCCGGACCAGTACGGTCCCGCGATCTCGGCCACCGCCGTGAAGGCCAGGCCGTTGTCGGTCACGGTGATGACCGAGGCCACGATCAGAATCGGAATCGCCAGCCACCACCACTGCACCCAGGCCGCGAAGGCCAAGGCGGCCATGGAGATTGCGGCCGCGACGGCGATCGTGCGCAGCGGTCCCAGCCTGCTCGCGACCCGGTCGGACCAGATGCCCGCGCCGATACGCCCACCCGCACCCAGGATCTGGGTGACCGTGACCAGCACGCCCGCCGCCGCCAGCGACCAGCCGACATCGGTGTGCAGCCACAGCAGGGCGAAGGTCCACAGCGTGCCCTGCGGAATGGCCAGCAGGATCGAGACCAGATGGATGCGCCACAGGGTGGAATCGCCCCGGTACGGATTGGCGGGACGACCTGTCTCGCTGGTGGATTCGGGGCGCGGCGGGTCGATGATCCCGAACAGGCAGGCCACCGCCGCCAGACCGGCCATGACGGCGGGCACCAGGATCGCGGTCGAGAACCCGTGCGCCGCAGCGACGGCGGGAATGCTCAGGGCGCCGATGCCCACGCCCAGCGGCTGCGCGGTCTGGCGAATCCCCATGGCCAGCCCGCGTTTATCGGGCGGGAACCAGCCGACGATGACCCGCCCGCTCGCGCCGTTGGTGCTGGCCGCGCCCATTCCGCCCAGAAACAGCAGAATGCCCAGTGCCACATAGTTGGTCACGGTGGCCGCGGCCACGCCCGCGATCAGCATCAGCGCCGGACCGGCGACCAGCACCTTGTGCTCCCCGATGCGATCCACCACGTAGCCCCAGGCGATCAGCGTGCAGACCAGCCCGACCGTCGGCATGGAGACCAGCAGGCCGGCGGTCGCCAGTGACATCCCGCGCCCGGTCAGCGCGGGCAGCAGGAAGGGCGTGCCGTGTACGAAGACCGCGCTCGAGCTCTGCGCGAAGACGCCGAGGGCCAGCATGCTCCACCGTTTGGCCGAACTCAGCTGTGTCACGGTGGCCATGACCCTCACCTCACGTCTCACTATGTGGAACTGATATCTTATTCCTTGAACATCGGGTCTCACGGTACACCTGATGCAGCTGAGTATTTCCGGGGCACGCTGTCTGTTTGCTCACACCTCCGGGAGGTCCGTCGCGGGCCCGTCCTCGGGGGCGAGTTGTCTTGCGTGCAAGCTCTTTACACATTCCGGGCAGCCCGGATCTCAGGTGGATGCCGCGCGCGTCCCCGGCCGGTCCCGCCCGCCCGCGCCGCGGCCGTCCCGGGTCCGTCCGTGCCCCGTGGTCGGGCGCGTTCGGGCAGGTGGCGACCGGTCGATAGGATGCGGTTCATGCGCCTAGGTCGAGTTGCCAGCCCAGATGGTGTCGCTTTCGTCAGCGTGGAAGGAGACGGCGGTGACGCCGTCGTCCGTGAGATCGCCGAACACCCGTTCGGCACGCCGACGTTCACCGGCCGCAGCTGGCCGCTGGCGGACGTGCGGCTCCTCGCTCCGATCCTCGCCAGCAAAGTGATCTGCATCGGTAAGAATTACGCCGCTCACGCCGCGGAAATGGGTGGGCCCGCGCCCGCCGAACCGGTCATCTTCATGAAGCCCAATACCGCCATCATCGGCCCCAACGTGCCGATTGTGTTGCCGCCCAGTTCCTCTCAGGTGGACTACGAGGGCGAGCTGGCCATCGTCATCGGCCGCCCCTGCAAGGACGTGCCCGCCGCCCGGGCGCACGAGGTCATCCTGGGCTACACCGTCGCCAACGACGTCACCGCCCGCGACCAGCAGAAGATCGACGGCCAGTGGACCCGCGCCAAGGGGTACGACACGTTCTGCCCGCTCGGGCCGTGGATCGAGACCGCCCTGGACCCATCGGATCTGGAGATCAGCACCGAGCTCGACGGCGAGGTCAAGCAGCGCAGTCGCACTTCACTTCTGCTGCACGATATTCCGAAGCTGATCGAATGGGTCACCACCGTGATGACGCTGCTGCCCGGCGACGTCATCCTGACCGGCACCCCCGAGGGCGTCGGGCCGGTGCAGGCCGGTCAGAACGTGTCGGTGACCGTCCAGGGCATCGGCACCCTCACCAATCCCGTTGCCGCCAAGCGCTGATCGAGAGAGAGACATGACAGACGTCCGGGTCCGATTCTGCCCCTCACCCACCGGCACACCGCATGTCGGGCTGGTGCGGACCGCCCTGTTCAACTGGGCCTACGCGCGCCACCACGGCGGGAAATTCGTCTTCCGCATCGAAGACACCGACGCCGCACGCGATTCCGAGGAGTCGTATCAGGCGATTCTGGACGCGCTGCACTGGCTCGGGCTGACCTGGGACGAGGGCCCGGAGGTCGGCGGCCCCTACGGCCCCTACCGGCAGTCCCAGCGCCGTGAGCTTCATCTCGATGTCGTGCGCAAGCTATTGGCAGCGGGGGAGGCCTACGAATCCTTCTCCACCCCTGAAGAAGTCGAAGCCCGGCACAAGGCCGCCGGCCGCGATCCGAAATTGGGGTACGACAACTTCGATCGGGACCTGACGCCCGAGCAGATCGCCGCCTACAGGGCCGAGGGGCGCCCGGCGGTCATCCGCCTCCGGATGCCCGACGAGGATCTGTCCTGGGTCGATCTGGTGCGCGGGGAGACCACCTTCCGCGCGGGCGTCGTGCCGGACTTCGCGCTCACCCGCGGTAATGGCGATCCGCTCTATACCCTGGTCAATCCCGTCGACGACGCGTTGATGAAGATCACCCACGTATTGCGCGGTGAGGATCTGCTGTCCTCCACGCCGCGCCAGCTCGCGCTTTATGCGGCGATGCGCCGAATCGGCGTCGCCGAGCACACCCCGGAGTTCGGGCATCTGCCGTTCGTCATGGGCCAGGGCAACAAGAAGTTGTCCAAGCGGGATCCGGAGTCCAATCTCTTCCTGCATCGGGACCGAGGCTTCATTCCCGAGGGTTTGCTGAATTATCTGGCGCTCCTCGGCTGGAGCATCGCCGATGATCGTGACCTGTTCTCCATGGCCGAGATGGTCGCGGCGTTCGATATTTCGTCCGTTAATTCGAATCCGGCGCGTTTCGACCAGAAGAAGGCCGACGCCCTGAACGGCGAACATATTCGGCGGCTGGAGTCCGGTGATTTCGCTCACCGGTTGCGGGAGTATCTCACCCTGCACGGGCATATCGGCGCCGAGATCGACGAGAAGCTGTTCGCCACGGCCGCAGATTTGGTGCAGACCCGCATCGTCGTTCTGGGTGATGCATGGGATCTATTGAAGTTCCTGTTCGTGCCCGCCGCGGAGTTCACCGTGGACGAGGCGGCGGCGCAAAAGAATCTGGGTGCGGACGCGGCGCCGGTATTGGAAGCGTCCATTACCGCGCTCGAGGGTGTTTCGGCCTGGACCGCGCCCGCGATCGAGGAGGCGCTCAAAACCGCGCTCATCGATGAACTGGGTCTGAAGCCGCGCAAGGCGTTCGGCCCGGTGCGCGTGGCCGTCACCGGTTCGCACATCAGCCCGCCGCTGTACGAGTCCCTCGAGCTGCTGGACCGCGATACCGCCATGGATCGCCTGCGGGCGGCCCTGACGGCGGCCTCCGCGCGCTGACCGGCATCGGAAAAGGGTACAAAACCGGCCTCTGACCAGCCGATTTGTATAACCCCGGCATCGGCCTGCTAATCTCTTCTCGGCTCGGAAAGCGGCTGGGAAGTCCCCACAAGGGACAGGCCGAATGCCCAGGTCAATGGGGTATGGTGTAATTGGCAACACAGCTGATTCTGGTTCAGCCATTCTAGGTTCGAGTCCTGGTACCCCAGCTGAGAGAGCCCTCGGGCTCTCGAAACAGTTGGAGATTCGGTGGTCCGGCCACCAAGGTAATCACCAACAATCCTGGTCCCGTCGTCTAGCGGCCTAGGACGCCGCCCTCTCAAGGCGGTAGCGCGGGTTCAAATCCCGTCGGGACTACAAAGCGAAGGCCCCCAGCCCAACGGCTGGGGGCCT
>NZ_JBEXUS010000051.1:0-54955 GCF_040614455.1 Nocardia sp. NPDC005978 | reverse complement strand
CTGTTCCGACAGGTCGGGACGGCTGCGCGCGGCATCGATCCGAGATCCAGGCACCGGGCGGCAAGGCCCACGCCGATGGCGTGGCAACATCGAAGGCACGGCGATCGTGCCGACCCGTCAGGTTTTCGACGCGCACAGGCGCAGACAGAGCGTTACCGCTATCGGGGCCAGCAGGTAGCCGGTGACGAACAGGGCGGCGGAGGGGGTCGTCCAGGCGGGGGCGGGGGTGGTGCGGTGGGTCAGGGTCAGGACCGCGGCGGGGAGGGCGGGCCAGGCGCCGAGGAAGGCCGCGGTGGACAGGGCCTCGGATTTCGCGGCCGAGAGGAACGCCGCGGTGGTCAGGGCGCAGACCAGGACCGCGTAGCCGGCGCTGACGGCCGAACCGGGGGTCAGGGACAGCCAGGACGGCGGCTTCGCGGGGGTGTCCACGAAATAGTGGGTGGCGACGTACATCAGGTAGTTGCCCCAGATCACCGTCGTGACGAGCCAGGCGGCGGGCAGGCACAGCAGGAGGGCGGCGGACAGCAGGCGCAGGGCCGCGCGCAGGCGGCGGGGGCCGGTTCGCAGGGCGGTGACCGTGCTCGTACCCTGCGTGGCGGCGCGGTGCGTGGCGACGATCAGGATCGTCCAGCTCAGGAGGCCGGCCAGCAGGATCACCCAGGGGTTGTCGCCGAACAGGTCCCGGATCAGACCCCACAGGCCGGGCGAGTTCTCGAAAGTGGGAGGTTGGTCGGTGGCTGCGTTCATGGGTGCTCCCCCGGATGCCACGCGTGCGGACCGGCGGACGCCGTCCCGCCCGTTCAGGATGACAGCTCCCGGGACCGGATCATGGGCGTTCGGTCCCGATCGCGCACACCGATACCCCGAGCATGATCACCGGATATGCCGCGAGCCGGCCGCCCCCCGAACGGGACGCCCGACTCGCGCGAAAACCGTTACCGCAGCGCAGGAATCGATCCGCCTACCGGGCGGGAGCATTGACCTCCTCACCCACATACGCGGCCCAGAGCCGTTGGTACGGACCGTCTTCGGCGAGCAACTCCGCATGCCGCCCGGTCTGCAACAACCGCCCCTCGCCCACGACCACGATCAGGTCGGCGTCGGCCGCGGTGGCCAGCCGATGCGCCACCACCACCGTGGTACGCCCGGTGGTCAGCACATCCACCGCCGCCCGCACCCGCGCGTCGGTCGCCAGATCCAGTGACGCCGTGGCCTCGTCGAGAATGAGAATGTCCGGCTCGACCAGCTGGGCCCGGGCCAGTGCCAGGAGCTGACGCTGCCCGGCCGACAGGCTCGCCCCGTGCGCGCCGATGGGCTGGCGGTACCCGTGCTCGAGCGCCGCGATCATCTCGTGCGCGCCGACCGCCCGTGCCGCCCATTCGATGTCGGCGGGCGCGGCATCGGTCTTGCCGTACGCGATCGCCTCGTGCACCGTGTCGCCGAACAGGAACGGTTCCTGCGGAACGACACCGAGCCGCTTGCGATAGTCGCGTAGCCCGTACCGCCGGATGTCGACGCCGTCGACGAGCACCGCCCCTTCGCTGGTGTCGTACAGGCGCGCAAGCAGTTTCACCAGCGTCGACTTGCCCGCACCGGTCTCACCCACCACCGCCACCTTCTGCCCGGGCTCGATCCGCAGGTCGATCCCGGACAGCACCCGCTTGCCCGCGGGGTCGTAAGCGAAACCCACGGAACGGAATTCGATTGCACCGGCCAGCCGCTCCACCGCGACCGGCTCGTCCGCGTCCGGCGTCGCGACCGGCTCCCGCATCAGCACCGCCAGCCGCTCGACCCCCACCACCGCCTGCTGATAGCTGTCGAACACCTGCGACAGCTGCTGAATCGGCGCGAACAGCAGATCGATGTACAGCAGGAACGCGATGAGCGTCCCCGCGGTGAGCGCGTCGTCCCGCACCTGGTGCACCCCGACCGCCAGCACCGCGACGGTCGCGATCACCGACATGATCTCCACGAACGGGAAGAAGATCGCCATCAGCGTCTGGCTGTGCAGCCGCGCCTGCCGGTACCCCCAGGAGCGCCGCTCGAACTCGCGCTGATTCACCGCCTCCCGGCGATAGGCCTGGGTGACCGCGATGGTGTCGACGTTCTCCTGCAGATACGCGTTCGCCGCGCTGACCTGCTCGCGCGCCAGGTTGTACGCGGGCACCGAGGCCCGCCGGAACCACACGGTCGCCACCACCAGCACCGGCAGCAGCGGCACGACCACCAGCGCCAGCCCGGCATCGATGACCACCAGCGCCACCAGCACCCCGGCGATGGTGAGCGAGCTGGTCAGCGCGACCGCCAGCCCGGTCTGCAGGAACGTGGACAACCCGTCCACGTCGGTGATCATGCGGGTCATGATGCGCCCGGACAGTTCCCGCTCGTAGAACTGCAATCCCAGCCGCTGCAACTGTGCGAACACCTTGACCCGCAGCCCGTACAGCAGCCGCTCCCCGGCCCGCCCGGTCACCCGCACCTGCGCGACCGTGATCGCCCAATCCACCGCCACCACGACCAGCGCCAGCGCCGCCGTGATCAGCAGCACGTCCCGCGCCCCCGCGAGCACCCCGTGGTCGATGCCGTAGCGCACCAGGAACGGAATCAGAATCTGCGCGAGTGCGTCGAGCGCGACCAGCCCCAGCCCCGCCAGCAGCGGCAGCGCGAACGGCCGCAGCAGACCACGCAGATCGAACCGCGTATCCGGCGTATGCGAAAAATGCTCGGGCACTTCGGGTTCCCCGGACACCGGCGGCAGCCCGTCGATGAGCGCCCGCACGTCCCCGCTCGGCGGCGCGCTCGACATCATCCCACCGCCGACCTGCCCGCCCATCGGCCCCGGCGCACCGGCGGCCCGCTGGGAGAACGCCTTCGCCATCTGCTCCAGGGTCCGCGATTCGTCACCGTCGGCCTCGGTGTGCGCCCACAGCCCGGCGGTCGGCACACCCGCCCGTCCGGTGTCGAGCTCCTCGGCGATGCCGACCGGATCCGGCGGGGTGAACAGCGTGCGGAACAACTCGCCCGAGCGCTGCAGATCGTGCAGCGTGCCGAGTTCGGCGATCCGCCCGCCGTCGAGCACCGCGACGCGATCGGCCAGCGCGAGCGTCGAAATACGATGCGCCACCACGATCGTGGTGCGCCGCCGCACCTCGGCCGCGATCCGCGCGAAGATCTGCTCCTCGACCTGCGCGTCGATGGCGGAGGTGGCGTCGTCCAGCACCAGGATCGGCGCGTCGGTGATCAGGGCGCGCGCCAGCGCCAGTCGCTGGCGCTGACCGCCGGAAAGCCGTTGCCCGCGTTCGCCGATCATGGTCTCGAGCCCCTCGGGCAGCGCCGCCACGAACTCGTCGGCCGCCGCGAGGCGCAGAGCATGCCAGACCTGCTCCTCGGTCGCGTCCGGTACGCCGTAGGCCACGTTGGCCCGCACGGTGTCCGCCATGAGCGCGGGATCCTCGAACACCATGGCGACCTGCGCCCGCAGCTCGGGAATCGCACGAATATCGGTGCCGTCCAGCAGAATCCGCCCCGCGTCCGGATCGAACAGGCGCGGCAGCAATTGCACGAGCACCGACTTCCCGGACCCGGCGGTGCCCGCGATGGCCATGGTCTCCCCGGGTTCCACCGTCAGATCCAGCCCGTCCAGCACCGGCGGCTGATCCTCGAATCCGAAACGCACACCGTGGAATTCGATGCGTGGCGCGCCTTCGGCCGCCGTGTTCGCTCTCGGCTCCCCCGCCGGCCGCGATTCCGCCGCGATCGGCGTCTCGATCACCTCACGCACCCGATCCAGCGACGCCTTCCCCTGCTGACTCACCGTCAGCAGCATGGAGAACATGCGAATCGGATGCACGAACGACCCCAGATAGGTCATGAACGCCAGGAACGTGCCCAGCGTGATCGACTGCTGCAACGCCAGCAGCCCGCCGACGATCAGCACCAGCGCCTGCCCGACCGCCGGAATCGTCTGCAGCGCCGGGATGTACCGGCTGGTGATCCGCGTGATCCGCAGCCGCGACCGGTAGAGATCGCGCGCCGAGGCGGCCAGCCCGTCCAGCTCGTGCGATTCCTGCCCGAACCCCTTGACCACCCGTACCCCGGTCACCGCGGCCTCGACCCGCATGGCGACCTCGGCGGCCCGCGCCTGCGCGTCCCAGTTGGCGGGGAACAGTTCGCGCTGGCTGCGCTGGGTGATGAACCACAGCGCCGGTATCACCAGCAGCGCGATGGCGGTCAGCGCCGGGGACATGGTCGCCATCAGGATCAGCGAGGCCGCCAGCAGCACCGCGTTCCCGCCGACCATCGGAACCAGTTGCAGGAACATCTGAATCAGCGTCACGTCGGTGATCGCCCGGCTCACCACCTGCCCGGTGTACAGCCCCGATCGCTGCCGCCCGTTCAACCGCAGCAGCGCCGCGAACAGATCCCGCCGCAGATCGTGCTGCACATCCAGCGACAGCCGCGACGACCCGGTGCGGCGCGCGTAACTGGCCGCGAACCGTCCGGCTCCGACCCCGAGCAACAGCAGTGCCCACGGCAGCACCGACGCCGCACCCACCGTGAGCGTGTCGACCACGTGCCGCACGATCAACGGCAATCCCGCCGTCGCGATCGCGGCCAGCACCGCACCGACGATGGTCGTGACCACGGTCCGCCGATGTTCGGCACACCGCCGCAACAAATACCGAATCCAGCCCGGCCCCTGCGCATTCGCGCCGTCCACTCCGGGCACGCTCAACTCACCGTTCTTCACACCAACCCGCTAACTTCCGCACCCGACCCGGCGCTGCTATCCGATACCGCGCCACCCGGCCCGGCGTTCCTGCTCTCTGACATCGGTGTGCGGCCGGGCGCGTCGCGGGCGCGCGCCGCCGGGAACTGCGCGTGCAGTGCAACCGGACATCGTTCCGGCGCAGCCGAACTCACCGGCCCCGCGAACGCCGAAGCCGCGGCCTCCAGGAGGGAGGCCGCGGTATCGAGACAGTCGGAGTCCGGACTCATCCGGCGACCGCGAGCGGTTCGGCGACCGGCGGCACGACGTCGTACTGGTTCTCCGGCCGTTCCAGCCCGTAGTGCCCGCGCAGCGTCGACGCGCTGTACTCGGTGCGGAACAGCCCCCGCTGCTGCAGGATCGGCACGACCTCGTCCACGAAACGATCCAGTCCCGAGGGCAGCACGGCGGGCATGATGTTGAACCCGTCGGCGGCCCCGCGCGTGAACCACTCCTCGATGATGTCCGCGACCTGCACCGCGGTTCCGGCGAAGGTCTTGTGCCCGCGCCCGCCGCCGAGCCGCCCGATCAGCTGGCGCAGCGTGAGGTTCTCGCGCCGAGCGAGATTCACGATCAGCGTGAACCGGCTCTTGGCGCCCTGGATCTCGTCCTCGGACGGCAGATCGTCCGGCAGTTGACTGTCCAGGTCCAGGTTCTCCACCGGAATCCCCCACACCTTGGCCAGCTGCCGCTTGGCGTACTCGGGCGAGATGAGTCGCTCGAGTTCGGCGTCCAGCTCCCGGGCGTGCTCCTCGGTGTCCCCGATGACCGGCACGATTCCGGGCAGGATCTTGATCGACTCGGGATCGCGCCCGAACGCCGCGGCCCGGCGCTTGACGTCGGCGTAGAACTCCAGCCCGTCCTCGAGGGTCTGCTGCGCGGTGAACACCGCCTCGGCGTAGCGGGCGGCGAACTCCTTGCCGTTCTCCGACGAACCCGCCTGCACCAGCACCGGATACCCCTGCGGCGAGCGCGGCAGGTTCAGCGGCCCGGCGACCTTGAAGAACCGGCCCTCGTGCTCGATGGCCCGCACCTTGGCCGAATCGGTGTGGATGCCGGATTCCTTGTCGGCCAGCACCGCGTCGTCGGCCCAGCTGTCCCACAGTTTGGTCGCGACGTCCACGAACTCCGCGGCCTTCTCATAGCGCAGCTTGTGGTCCGGCACGTCGTCGAGCCCGAAATTACGGGCGGCGTCCGCTCCGGCGGTGGTGACGATGTTCCAGCCGACCCGGCCATTGGACACCCAGTCGACCGAGGCGAAGCGGCGCGCCAGATTGAACGGGTCGTTGTAGCTGGTGGAGGCGGTGGCGATGAGCCCGATACGCGAGGTCTGCACCGCGATGGCGGTCAGCAGCACCGTGGGCTCGAGCTTGCCGCTGGGCCGGCGGCCGGTGTCGCCGAACAGCACCGGGCTGTCGGCGAAGAAGATCGAATCGAGCTTGCCGCGCTCGGCGATCCGGGCCAGATGCACGTAGTGCTCGATCTTGGTGTTCGAGTAGGGGTCCGATTCCGGGAGCCGCCACGAGGCCTCGTGATGCCCGGTCGACATCAGGAAGGCGTTGAGGTGCAACTGTTTCGACATGTAGGTCCTTTCACACACCGGCCGGGACGACGCCCAGCGCGGTCAGCAGGGTGCGGCGGATGCGCTGGAATTCCGGGTCACCGGGATCGCGGTCGCCGCGCAGTTCGATGGGCAGATCCACGGTGAGCCGGCCCGCGTCCAGCACCAGCACGCGTTCGGCGAGCGTGATCGCCTCGTCCACGTCGTGGGTGACCAGCAGGACCGCCGGGGTGTGCCGGCGCACCAGATCACGCAGCAGCTCGTGCATGCGGATGCGGGTCAGGGCGTCCAGCGCGCCGAAGGGCTCGTCGGCCAGCAGCAGATCGGGTTCGCCGACCAGGGCGCGGGCCAGTGCGACCCGCTGCTGCTCGCCACCGGAGAGCTCGTTCGGCCACGCCCGTTCCCGGCCCGCCAGCCCGACCTCGCCCAGCAGCGCGGTGGCCGCGGCGCGCCGCGATCGCGGCTGCCCGAACAGCACGTTCGCCAGCACCCGCTGCCAGGGCAGCAGCCGCGAATCCTGGAACACCACGGAGGTTTTCGACGGCACCCGCAGCGACCCCGAGCCGTTCACGTCGTGATCGAGCCCGGCCAGCGCGCGCAGCAGCGTGCTCTTGCCCGACCCGCTGCGCCCCAGCAGGGCCACGAACTGTCCCGGCGGGATGGTCAGCGTGATGTCGTCCAGAATGGTCCGCTCTCCGAAGGATCTGGTGAGATCCCGGGTCTGGACGCCTAGTTCGCGATCGTTTGACGCCATGACAGCACCTTGCGCTCGAGCAGCCGGATGGCGGCGTCGGAAACGAGTCCTAAGACGCCGTAGATGACCAGGCCGACCAGGATGACATCGGCCTGACCGTAGTTCTGCGCGCTGTACATCATTTTGCCCAATCCGTCTGTGGCATTCACGGATTCGACGACGATGAGCGAGAGCCAGGCCCCGGTGACCGAGAGCCGCAGCCCCAGGAAGAAGCCCGGCAGCGAGCCCGGTATCACCACGCGGGCGATGAACTCCGCACGCGAAACACCCTGCACCTCGGACAGTTCCACGAACCGCTTGTCGATGGTGGTGAGCGAGGCGTGCGTCTGGATGTACATGGCCACGATCACCCCGAAGGTGATCAGCACGATCTTGAACGACTCACCGATGCCCAGCCACAGGATCATCAGCGGGATCAGGCCCAGCGTCGGCACCGCGCGCTTGAGCTGCAGCGGCCCGTCGACCAGGGATTCGCCGAACCGGGACAGCCCGGCGATCAGTGCCAGCACCGTGCCCACGACCACGCCGATGCCCAGCCCGATCAGCGCCCGGCTCAGCGAGGCGGACACGTTCTCGGCCAGGCTGCCGTCGCGGAACAGTTCCCAGCCGGTGGTGAGCACGGTCCACGGCGCGGACAGTTTGCGCTCGTCCAGCAGTTCGAAGTGGGATCCGGCCGCCCACGCGCCGACCAGCACCGCGACCCCGAGCAACCGGGCGAAGGGAACGGCCTTGCGCAGCCCGAGCCGGCGCAGGCGGCGCCGATCGACGAAGCCGTCACTCGCGGGGGCGGAGGCGATCGAAATCCGGGGAATCGCGAGCGTCATGACCGCACCTTCTCTCGGTAGGTGGCCGGAACGGCGTCGGTGGCGAGACCCTCGAAGCGCCGGTCGAACAGCGTCGCGGCGTCGAAACTCTTACCGAAATAGCCGGAGCCCGTGACGAGGTCGACCGTTTCCTGCTCCCACTTGATGGCGTCATCCCATTTGGCGGGGTAATACGGGCGTTCGATGTTGCCGATGATGCGCTTGGCTTCTTCGGGCGAAACCTTCTGGTCCTTCACGTAATACGCGTCGGCCCATTCTTCGGGATGTTCCCAGGTCCAGATATCCGCGCGTGCCCAGATCTTCACGAATTCGGTGACGGCGGCGAGTTTCGAGGAATCCTGCAGAACCGCGGTCGGGGCCCACAGCACGGTCAGCGCGTCCACGGCGGGAGTGACGACCGCCTTCGCGCCCTGATCACCGTACTGGTTGATGTATTTGGTGAGCTGCGGCTCGAACAGCGGGGCGACATCGATCTGATCGCCCTGCAGCGCGGTGAGGAACTGGGGGCTGTTCAGTTCCACCAGCTGGACGTCCTTGGGGGTGAGCCCGGCGGCCTGCAGGGTGCGCAGTACGACCACGCCCTGGGCCTGGCCGGGCGAGAACCCGATCTTCTTGCCGCGCAGGTCCTGAATCGTGTTGATGCCCGCCTTCGGCGCGGTGGCCAGCTTGTATGCCGGTGTGGTGCGCACCTTGACGCCGACGATCTTGGCATCGACGCCGGTGGCCCGGGCGTGGATCGGCGGGATGCCCGCGTTGCTCGCGACATCCACCGAGCCGCCCCGGAAGGCCTGGATCACATCGGGTCCGGCCGAGAGCGCGGGCCAGTCCGACACCGTGAAGGGCAGCGAGCCGAGCTGCCCGGAGGCCTGCAGGGCGATGCGGGTGGTGTTTATCGAGATCGAGAGTTCGGTGTTCGGCGGCACCTGGGTCGGCAGGGCGGCGGTCAGCGCGGTGTCGCCGGTCTCATCGGTGGCGCAACCACTGGCGAGCAGGACCGCGACGGTCGCCGCCAAACCTATTCTGCGAAAGGTGGTTCGCAATGTTGTCTCCCTGATTGAAATCGCCGGAAAGTTTCGCGGAAATTCGGGCGGCATCGACAATCGAGGAATTCGTATCGACCGGCGGGTGCGTGCATTTCCATGGTGAGACTGTCCTGGAAGACGCTGCGATCGAGCAACATTCGTTCGACTTAAAATTACTCGGAATCAAAGGACGGCCACCTCGGGTGCGGCGACGACGGCCAGCGGATCGCTGTACAACTGCTGCAGAACCACTGCTCCGGCCGCCACTTCCAATACCTTGCCCAGGAACGAGGATTCGGTGACGATCTCCTCGGGCCGCTCGCACGAGGAGTACCGCCGCACGGTGTCCAGATAGGCCGCGCGCACCCCCGGCACCCGCACCAGCGCCGGATCGACGATCACCACCGCGTCCGGATCCAGCAGATCGACCAGCACGGCCACCGCCCGCCCGAGCACCCGCGCCCGCCCCGCGAACAGCTCGCGCGCCACCTCGTGCCGCCCGGCCGCGACGATGAGATCGGGAATGGTCTTGACCGCCAGGCCCTCCCGCTGCGCTCGCGCCACCAGCGCGCGATCGGTGCACTCGGTCAGCGCCTCGGCCACCTCGCCGCCGGCCAGCCGGGTGATCGCGCCCGCCGCCGAACGCGGCCCGTAATGCACGCGGCCGTGGACGGCGAACGCCACGTCGATGACATTGCCCGCGAACAGCGCCACGGTCGCCGAGGCATGGCGCACCTTGCCGAACAGTTGCTCGGCGTGCAGCAGGGACCGGGTGTGGCTGTCCAGGCTCACCGGCAGGCCGGTGTGGTCGGAGAAGTACTGCCGCACCGCCACATTGCGCCAGCGCAGGAAGCCGTGATCGATCACTGAGCCGGCCGAGCTGTCCACCCACCCGCCGATCGCGACCCCGAGCCCGATCACCCGCTCGCTGAGCTCGCTCAGCAGCCGCCGCACCTCGGCCGCGGCCCCGGCGAGGATCTCCCCGGGATCGAGCCCCGGGTGCGGGATGCGATGCGAAAGCCGTACCGCCCCCGCGATATCGAGCACCGTGACCGTCGCCTGCTCGGCGGCGATGTGCACCCCGATCACCACGTTGCCCGCGGTGTGCAGGGCCAGTGGCGAATGCGGCCGCCCCATGCCCGCGGGACTGGCGGTCTCGGCCTGCTCCACCAGCAGCCCCGCCTCCACCAGCGCCCGAACCTGCATGGTCACCGTCGCCGGTGACAGCCCCGCCACCTTCGCGACGGCGCTGCGCGGTACCACGCCGCCCTCCAGCACCGCCCGCAGTACCGCCCCCGCACTGGTTCCCCCTGTCGCAACCATCCGAACGCACCTCCGGTCGACCGAAGTTCCCATGGTCTGCCCGGTTCGCTCCCGGCGGAACCGTTGCGCTCGACTTGATTCCTGGACGTGCCGGGGAATCGCGGCGTGTCGGCCGGTGCGCGCCGACGGCAATTTCGATGCGATCTCGCGCGGTGCGAATATCGCGGGGTTCGACGCCGAAAGAGTTATCCGAGCGCGGCCGGTTCGACATCGTGTACCGGCGCTCGGGCAAGAGATTCTTCGGAACAGTCACGGATCCATCGAATGTATCTGCATGCAGATGGCCTGCATGACAATAGAATTCCGTCGGTCGCGAGAAGGCTGAGATCGAGATGCGTAAGCTTTCCTTGGTTCTGGCTGTGGTTGCTGGTGCGGCGCTGTGCGCCATTGCGCCCGCGCAAGGCGCTCCGGCGGTGAGAAAGTATGTGGCGCTGGGGGATTCGTACGCGGCCACCGCTGATATCACCGACGTGTACGGGCCGGTGCTGTGCCTGCGCTCGCGCGGGAGCTATCCCAACCGGCTGGTGGCGGCGCTCGCCCCGCAGACGTTCGTGGACAACACCTGCAGCGGCGCGGTCGCGCGGGAGTTGGCGGCCAAGCAGTTCGACGGCCTGGACGCGCAGACCGATCTGGTGACCGTGACCATGGGCTGGAACGACCTGGACCTGCTCGGCACCCTCGGCCCCTGCCTGGCGGTATCGCTGCTGGAGACCCCGTTCACGCCGGTCGGAAACCCGTGCGAGCGCCAGTTCACCGGAACCGGTGCCGACACCCTCGCGGCCCGGGTGGAGAACGAGGCCCGCCCCGCCGTGGCGGGCGCGCTGCGCGCGATTCGCGACCGCGCCCCGAACGCGGTCATCGTCGCGGTGAACTACCCCTCGGTGCTGCCGGCGACCACCGCCGACTGCGGTTACGCGACCGGCGTGGCCCGCGCCGACGTCCCTTACGTCTACCGGATCCTGCGCCACATCTCGGTCATGCTCCTGGAAGAGGCCGCGAAATTGGGCGCGACGACCGTCGATGCCAACGCGGTGACCGGCCACGACGGCTGCCAACCCGCCGCGCGCCGGTGGGTGGAGCCCCTGATCAGCGCCACGACCACGATCCCCCTGCACCCGAACCCGCGCGGCGCGCAGGCGGTCGCGGATCTGGTTCGTGCGGCCCTGGACGAGTGAACTGCCTCGCCGCGATGCTGCCGATGAGTCTCCGTCCGGGCTCTGGTTGGATGGGGCCAGTGACTAGCGTGCCCTTCAAATTGGTCGGCCCCTTCCCGTTCGAGCAGGTCATGCCGGGCTGGGCCGAACTCTTCCCGCGGTACGACCGCGTCGTCGGATACTCCGATCTCGGGCACGCGTTTCTCATGAGCACCCGGACCGGGGAGTACGGGGTGCTCGACCCCTACAGCGCGGGCACCAAGGCGCTCGGAACCTATTCCGACATCGGGGGTTTCGTCGACCGCGTGCTCTTCGAGCCGGACTTCATCACCTACGTCCTGCAACCGGACCATGTCGCCGCCATTCGCAAGCGGCTCGGCCCGCTCGCCGAGAACGAGGTCTACATCGCGACGCCCTATCCGTTCCTGGGTGGTTCGGAAGCGCCCGAATCGTACGACCGCGGCGGGGTCTGGGTCTTCTTCGACCTGGTCGCGCAGGCCCACGGATTCGAGTAGCGCCGCCCCGGAATTTTCGCCGCGCCGCCCCGGTTGCCGACCGCGAGACACCGCGACAGGACGGGCCGAGATGAGCAGCTTCAACGAGAACGTGATCGAGGAATTCCGCGCCAACGGCGGAAAGGTGGGCGGTCCCTTCGAAGGCCGCACCAACATGGTCCTGATCACCACCACCGGCGCGAAGTCCGGACGGGCCGTCACCAACCCCCTGGTCTACGTCCCCGACGGCGATCGGATCATCCTGATCGCCTCCAACGGCGGCGCCGACAAGAATCCCGCCTGGTTCTACAACCTGCGTGCCGACCAGCGCCTCACGGTGGAGGTCGGGACCGAAACCTACGCGGCGAAGGCGGAGTTCGTCACCGCCCCCGAAAGCGACGAGCTCTACGCCCGCATGGTCGAGCTCATGCCCCAGTTCGCCGACTACAGGGTCAAGACCACCCGGGACATCCCCGTCGTGGCGGTGTACCGCCACACCGCCTGACCGGAACCGCGAGTCCGGCGCGCGAACTAGAGCGTGGTTCGCGCGCTGATGGCCGGGTCGCCCACCGAAGGTCGCAACACGTCCGATCCGAGCCGGCTAGTCGATGACGAGTTGACCGTCGGCGAGCGTTGTCGTTCGCCTGGACAGCGGTTCCCGCGCAGGCCCGTGGAGCGGCGCGCCATCATCGATGCCGAAACGGCTGCCGTGGCAGACGCACTGGATCAGACCGTCGCTGATCTCGCTCACCGAGCAGCCCTGGTGCGGGCAGACCGCGGAGAACGCGTGGAAGGTCCCGGCGACCGGCTGGGTGACGACCAGGCGATGCGCGGCCAGGATCAGCCCGCCGCCGACCGGGATGTCGGTGACGGGGACTCGGACCGGGCCCTGCTGGGCTCGGCCGGATCCGCAGCCGGTGGCCAGGGCCACCGCGGCGAGGCCCGCGCCGGCCAGGACCGTGCGCCGGGTGCACGCGGTGCAGCCCGGGGAATCCGTGTCCGGCGCGCCGCCGGGTACCACCGGCCCGCTCACGCGGTCACCAGCAGCCCGGTGGCGTACATGACCAGCACCCCGGCCCCGATGCCCGTCAGGGTCGCGGTATCCATTCGCCCGGTGGTCTTTTCGCGCAGGCCGGGCGCGATCTGCACGATGACCTGCAGGATCGCGCCGACGCCGACACCGAGCAGGAACGCGGACAACTCCGCATTGCGTACCGTCGCGCCGATGACCGCGCCCGCGATCGCCGGTACCCCGGCGATCAGGCCCAGGCCCAGCAGGGTCGGGATCGGCGGGCGCTTGTCGGTGAGCGGGGAGACCACGGCCAGGCCCTCGGTGGTGTTCTGGATCGTGAAGCCGATGACCAGGAACGCGCCTAGCGCCAATTCGCCTATGGCGTAAGCGGATCCGATCGCCAGGCCCTCACCCAGATTGTGCAGCCCGATGCCGATGGCGATCATGAGCGCCAACCGCAACCCGCTGTCGGCCGGCGCGCCGGAGGTCATCGTGGCGCGTTTCGCGCGCAGCCACTGATCCACGGCGGTGAGCGCCAGAAACGCCAGTCCCGCGCCCAGCACCACCAGCGCCGCGCCCCCGAACGCACCGCCGGACTCCCCCGCCAGGTCGAACCCCTCCGCGGTGCCCTCCCAGGCCAGGAAGGCGAGCAGGCCCACCGTCACCGCCAGCAGCACGCGCACGACCCGCCCGCCCGCGGCGCGCATGAACGGCAAGAACAGCATGCCCAGCACCACGGGAATGATCCCGACGTAGGTGCCCAGCAGCGCCATGAGCCCGTAGAACGACGCGGTCGCCCGCGGTGTCGTCACCGCCGCGTCGATGGTGTGCTCGATGACCAGGCCGGTCGAGGTGAGCATCGAGACGGTGTACGGCTGGCCGTCCTGCCAGGGGTAGGTGAGTCGCATTGTCTCCGAACCCAATCGGGCGATCGGTTCGCGCGCGCCGGTGAAATCCACGTACCCGTCGTTGACGAAGATCTGGCCGATCGAGACCGGATCCGCGCCGGTGTTGCGCACCCGCAGTTCGATCACCCCGGGCTCGAGCACGGCGCGCTCCACGGCGAGTTGTTCGACCGGCGGACCGGTGCGCTCGGGCAGCGAACGCCCGCCCAGCAGCGCGAGCGCTGTCAGCGCCGCGCCCACCACGATGACGGCGAACACCGCGAGCGCCCAGGGCTTTCCGGTGGGAACGAGATTGCTCATGACCTACTCCGAGACCTCGAACAGACCCATCCACCCCAGATCGGCGAACTCGGTCTTGTGGGCGTGGAACATGTACTGCCCGTTGTGCGGGAAGCGCAGCTCGCAGATCCCGCGCTGACCCTGCCCCTGCACGATGGTGTCGGTGAATTCCGTTGGCTGCAGCCGGGTTCCGGTCGGGAAGTACTCGAAGAAGTTGCCGTGCACGTGGAAACTGTTGATCGGGTCGTACTCGAGCACGTTGACCAGGTAGATGCGCACCAGTTGATTCCGCCGCACCCGGACCGGTTCGACCATGTAGTGGAACGGAATCCCGTTGACCGCGTACAGCTGATTGCCCTCGCCGTCGAAGGTCGTGTTGTACCCGTGCATGACCATCACCAGTTCGTCCGCGGGCGGCCGCGGTTGCGGCGGATCGACGATGAAGGTCCCGTACATGCCGCGCGCGATGTGCTCGGCGAGCGGTCCGACGTGGCAGTGGAACAGGTGCAGCCCGAACGGGGTGGCGTCGAACTCGTAGGTGAATCGCTCCCCCGGTTCGATGATCCCGCGCCCGATCCCGGGCACCCCGTCCATCTCCGCGGGGTGGATGCCGTGAAAGTGCAGGGTGTGCGGATGCGCGGAACCGTTGGTGAAATGCACCCGCAGCAATTCGCCTTCCCGGCAGCGCAGGGTGGGGCCCGGAATCCGCGAGTTCAGCGTCCAGGCCGGAAAGCGAACGCCCGGAGCGACTTCGATCTCCTCGTCGGCGGCGTACACGTCCCATTCGCGCAGGGTCCGCCCGCCGGGCAGCGCGGAGGTCCGCCCGTAATCGAAGTCGCGCAGAGTCTCGGTGGGGTTGAACCCGTTCCGCTCGTGGTCGACCACCGCGTCCTTGCGGAAGGTGGCCCCGCTCGCTCCGCCGCCGTGGTGCCCGCCGTCGTGCCGCTGCGCCGGACCCGTGCCGGGAACTCCGGCGTGACCGGGTGGCGATTCGCGCAGCGCCCAGGATCCGAGGGCGAGACCGGTGGATCCGGCGGCGGCGCCGCCGATCAGGAAGCTGCGACGTGAAGGTGATGTCATCTCTGGCCTGCCGAACTCGAACCGAACGGACCCTAAGTTTGGCAGGCCGAAAATTTCTATTCAAGCTCCCTAAGAAACCGACCAGGTATCTACGAAAACCCCCGGTTTCCCGAATTGAGGGGTGGGTTGTCGGCGTCAGGGCGCACGGGGGTATGCTGAAACTCGATTCGCCCCTCGTCCGGGCACACCCCCGCAGTATTTCCAGAGATTCGAAGTATGTGTAACCGACGGTTACATGTAAATCGTGGACGACTCGCCGCCCCCGCCACGGCCGCCGGCGAACCGTCCGGGAACACCCCGCCGCCGCTCCGCAACGCTTTCTCCCGCCCTGGTCAGCCCCTCGAACGCGGGTGACACACCGGCCCGACTGCGCCTGATTGTCGATCTAGTCGGCGCGCCATCACCGTTTTGTACACTCGAAAACGTGTCGGTTCCGGTCAGTTGGATCCTCGCGCAACCCGATCTGTCGATACCGCTTCGCGGCGGTGCGGCGGGCGTCGCACGCACGATCGACCTGGTCATCACCACCGAACTCGAAGACCCCTTCCGCTGGCTCTCCGGCGGTGAACTGGTCCTCACCACCGGTACGAGACTGCCGCACGCACCCGCCGCCCGCGCGGACTATCTCCGCGGCCTGCACCGAAGAGGCGTCGCCGCAGTCGGTTTCGGCATCGGCGTCTCGCATCCGGAGGTACCGGTCGATCTGGTGGCCGCCGCCGACGAGCTCGGCTTGCCGCTGTTCGAGGTACCCCTGCCGACCCCGTTCGCCGTCATCGTCAAACGCGTCGCCGATCGCGCCGCGCAAATCCAGGCCGACGCCGTCCAGCGTGCAGCCCGCGCCCAGCCCCGCATGACCCGGGCCCTGGTGCGCTCGGGCGCGCGGGCCATCGTGCGCGAACTCGCCACCTCCCTGCGCGCGACCGTGCTGGTGCTGGACTCGGCCGGTCGCGTGACCGCCGCACACCCCGACGCACCCGATGAGGCACTGCTCGAAACCGTGCGCGAGGCCCTGGCCACGGAGTCGGCCGCCACGGCGGACAGTCGCGCCGACAGGCCCGGCAATGGCGTCACCCATCAGCGCATCGGCGTCGGCGGTCGCGCGCACGGCGACCTGGTGGTGGTCGGCTCCGGCCCGCTCGGCCCCGCCGAACAGATCCTGCTCGGTCACGCTAATTCGTTGCTGTCCTTGGCATTCGAGAAGCCGGCCCGGCTGTGGGAGGCGCAGCACCGCCTCAACAGCACCGTGCTGGGCCTGCTGCTCAGCACCGAAACCGATCTCGCGCCGGCCTGGACACAACTCGCCCAGGCCGCCGACGCTGCCGGGCGAATCCGTGTGCTCGCCGCCGACTGCGAGTCCGCGGAGGCGGTCGAAGACGTGCGCGCCACCGCCGAAACCATGGCCGTGCGCGGCGGGCACCCCCTGTTCTTGCACGTGCGCGATCGCCGGGTGCTGCTCGCCCTGCCCGGGGTGGCCGCGGTGGCCTTCGCCCGGGAACTCGCCGCCGACCTGGCCCCCGGCAGCACCGTGCGCTACGGCCTGAGCGGTGAACACCCCCTCGACGAACTCGTGGCCGCCGCCGAGGCCGCCGAACTGGCCGCCTCCGCCGCTGAACGCGGTGGCGCACCCGCCGAGTTCGGCGCCCTGACCGGCCGCTCCCTGCTGTCCTTCGACGCCACCCGCCGCGTCCTGGACACGATGGCCCGCACGGTCCTGGCCCCGCTCGCCGACCACGACGCCAGCCACGGCACCGACCTGGTCGAGTCCCTGCGCGCCTACCTCGAGGCCAACGGGCATTGGGAATCGGCCGCAGCCGACCTCGGCGTGCACCGCCACACCCTGCGCAAACGCGTCGCCACCGCCGCCGACGTCCTGGGCTGCAACCTGGACAGCGCCCGCGTCCGCGCCGAGCTGCTGCTCGCCCTGCTCGCCCGCGGAAAGTCCTGACCGCGCACGGCCCCGAACGGCCGTGCCGGCCCGGCCCCTGGATCATGGATCGGTACGAGGAGCGCCCCCGTGCGCCCGAAGCAACCGGCAACGCAGTCAGGAGTCGAGGTATGAGCCATGCCGATCTGGTGTTCCTCGGCGGCACCGTGCTCACCATGGACGCCGCCCGCGCGACCGCGACGGCGCTGGCCGTCACCGGCACGCGGATCAGCGCGGTCGGTAATCACGAGGTGCGCGAATTCATCGGCCCGGCAACCGAAGTCGTCGATCTGAACGGCGGAGCGCTGCTCCCCGGATTCCACGACGCGCACATCCACGCGGCGGCGGCCGGCCTGGAGTTGGGCGCCTGCGATCTGACCGGCACCGTCGAGGTCGGCGAATACTTGCGCCGGGTCGCGGCCTACGCCGAGGCGAATCCGCGCCGGGAGTGGATCACCGGCAGCGGCTGGTCCCTGGAAAGTTTCCCCGGCGGCCTGCCGACCCGGGATCTGCTCGACGCGGTAGTCCCCGACCGCCCGGTGTACCTGGTCAATCGCGACCACCATGGCGCGTGGGCGAACACCAGGGCACTCGAGCGTGCGGGCATCACCGCCGACACCCCCGACCCCGCCGACGGCCGGATCGAGCGCGAATCCGGCGGCGCGCCTTCGGGAATGCTCCAGGAGGGTGCGATGACCCTGCTGGAGAAAGTGCTCCCGCCCATCACCCACGCCGAACGGATCGACGGAATCCTGCGCGCCCAGCGGGTGCTGCACGCCCTCGGGATCACGGCGTGGCAGGAAGCCATAGTCAGTGTGGACGGCACGTCCTTCGATTGCGCACCCGCCTACCTCGACGCCGCCGAGCGCGGCCTGCTCACCGCCCGCGTGAGCGGGGCGCAATGGTGGGACCGCGAACGCGGCACCGACCAGATTCCCGATATGCTGCTGCGCCGCAAGCGATTCGCCGCCGACCGCTTCCGGCTCGACACCGTCAAGATCATGCAGGATGGCATCGCGGAGAACTACACCGCCGCCATGACCGAGCCGTACAAGGACCACAGGGGCTGCTGCACCGGCAATGCCGGCATCAGCTTCGTCGATCCGATCGCACTGCGCGAGTACGTGACCGAGCTGGACGCACTCGACTTCCAGGTCCACTTCCACGCACTGGGCGACCGCGCGGTACGCGAGGTGCTCGACGCGCTCGAGGCCGCGCGCGCCGCCAACGGACCACGCGGCAACCGGCACCACCTGGCTCACCTGCAAGCGCTGCACGCCGCCGACATCGCGCGCTTCCAGCCCCTGGGCGCGGTCGCGAACCTGCAACCGCAGTGGGCCGCACACGAACCCCAGCTGGACGAGCTGACGCTGCCGTTCTTCGGCGGCGACGCCGCCCAACGGCAGTATCTGTTCGGTGACCTCGCTCGCGCGGGAGCCACGCTGGCGTGTGGCAGCGACTGGCCGGTGAGTTCGCCGGACCCGATCGAGGGCATTCACGTGGCCGTGAATCGGGTGACGCCGGGTTCGAGTCTGCCGCCGCTGCTGCCGGATCAGCGTCTGGATCTCATGACCGCGCTCGCGGCGTACACGGCTGGCTCGGCGTACGTGCTGCGCAGCCCGGATACCGGGGTACTGCGTGCGGGCGCGCTCGCGGACGTGGTGGTGCTGGATCGGAATCCGTTCCAAGGTGGGGCCGAGGAAATCGCGAGTACCAATGTCACGCAGACCTTCGTGGGTGGGGTGCGTGTGCACGGATAGAGACAATTCGATGTGCGGTTTGAATCGCCCGTGGGTCTGAATATTGTTGTATCACAATGGAATTGGGCTATTGCTGCCTGCTATTGAGGAGTAGAATAGGGGTATGAATTCGGGAGGGATGACCGCTATCGCGCAGGGTGCACACGCACTCGATGCCGCAGTGGAATCCTTGCTCGAATCGCCCTTGTTTTCGGTGGTCGATGATGAGCTCATCGAGGTTATGCAGGACATCGAAGCCATCACGCGCAAACTCGATGCGATGAAGCAGCATCTCGTGCTCGAAGCGGTGACGCGGGGGTTGCCTGTTCGGGCGGGGGTGAAGAGCCCGGTCCGGTTTCTGCAAGAGACACTGCGGCTTTCACCCGGTGAAGCCGCCGCGCGGGTGCGGAATACCGAATTGTTGTCGGCGGTGTCCGAGGGCACGTTCACGCGCCCGCCGGTGTTGGCGTTGGTGGCGCGGGCGCAGCGGGCGGGTGAGATTTCCACCGACCACATTCGGGCGATTCACGAGGTGATCAAGCAGATCCCCGCCGCGGCGGGTGCCAAGGCGGTGGATTTCGCCGAGGAACAGCTGACGGCGTTCGCGCGTGAAGGTGATCCGAAGGGCATCACCACGCTCGGGGTGCGGATCTTGCAGTACACCGATCCTGATGGGTCCTTGACCCGGGATCGTGATCAGCAGGCGCGGCGGGGGTTCACGATCGGGCATGCGCGTGCTGATGGGATGGCTCCGGTGTCGGGGTGGGTGACCCCGCAATTCCAAGCCGTGTTCACGCCGGTGCTCGAGAAGCTCGCCCGGCCCGGCATGTGTAACCCCGATGACCCCGAGAGCCCGCACACCACCGCCGAACTCGGAATCGACACCGCAACCGACACCGGCGACCAGGACAGTGACGTTTCCGATGAGAGCCCGGTGGCTGCTGCGCGGGCGGTGCTCGAAGCTGCTGCCAAGCGGGATCATCGCACTGCTGCTCAACGTAACCATGACGCGGTGATCGCGTTCCTGCGCCCGGACATGGGGCCGACCCGGCTCGGGAACCATCGTGGTCTGCCGGTTTCCACGGTGATCACGATGAGTATCACCGATCTCGAGCAGCGCACCGGTATGGCGACCACCGCCACCGGCGGCACCCTCTCGATCGCCCAGGCGGTTGAGCTGGCGGCCAACGCGACCCCGTATCTGGTCATCATCGACGCGAACGGTCGACCGCTGCACTTCGCCCGCGGGGAACGCCTCGCCACCCCCGAACAGCGGCTCGCGCTCACCGCTGTCGAAAGAGGCTGCACGCGCCCTGGGTGTGACGCCCCAGCGACCCGCTCGGCGGTCCATCACATCAAGGAATGGGCTGATGGCGGCGTAACGGACATCGAGAATCTGACGTTCGCGTGCGATGCTTGCCACGCACAGATCAACTCTGGCCCGAACGGCTGGAAAACGATCGTCATGCCTGATGATTCGGAGCATCCGGGCAAGACCGGGTGGATACCCCCACCGCATATCGACCCCGCTCGCAGACCGCGCGTGAACTTCCGTCATCACCCGCAAGTGCGCGGTCCCTCGGGGATCCCGGGGATCCCGGGTATCCCGGCGCGGCGACTCTGCTAGAGCGCTGCCCTACAGCCGAAACCCGAACCCCAAAGCCACACCCCAAGAGCGGCAGCGGTGTTCACTCCAGTGGCCGACGTAGCCGAGACCCGCACGCGCGTGCGCCTTCCGGCGGGGTCCGGGAGAACAAGCAAGAACAACGCGGCAGTGCTGGTTACCTCGCCTGCCGTACCCGACTTCGGCTCCCCAGTGGGGAGCCCGTTCGCCGTTCCAGCCTGGCTGGATGGCCGTGGGAACCCTCTCGAGACTGACAGACAAAGACTCGTCATCGTTGAATGCTGGTACTGCCTTAGAGGGTGATTGTGGTGAGCGGTAATCCATTCGTCGGTTGCTCGTACCCCCGCCGGTGGTGGATCCCGTTTTTCGGCCCGGTAGGGCTGGTACCGCCGTCGAGGCTCCCAACCCGGCCGCGCTGGTATTCCGTTATCCAGGCTGCTTTGCTGCGGGAGGGCTGGAACCGCAGCCCGACTGTCCCAACCGCACCCCGCTGGTATCTCGTTATCCAGTCGTCCGTCAACGCAACCAGCCACCCAACGCGCCGCTACCCCGCTACCCCGCCACGCATACGCCACCCCCGCCTAGATCCCCCCGAAACCGGCCGGCGCCATCCAATCCAGGGACGGCGCTGACCCGTCCACTTCACCGATCCCGATGCGCCACAAGATGCGCCAGGGCCGTGAGATCCCCCGTGGCGAGATCGGTAGGCAAAACATCCAGCGCGGCCCCGAGCGCTCCCGAGATGCGCTCCAGAGTCTCGCGCCGCCCACCAGCTTCCTCGACAAGCACGGCGGCCCGAGCCGCTCGAGCCGCTGTAATAGGCTGGCGCGCTTGATAGATCCGAGCAAGCTCACGCCCGGCCGATGTATCCGAGGCCAAGGCACTGACCACCGGGAACGATTGCTTACGACTGATGAGATCGCTGTGCGCGGGTTTCCCCGTCACCGCGGGATCCCCCCAGATGTCGATCACATCGTCGACCAGCTGGAATACCAGCCCGATTTCACACCCGAACGTATGCATGGCCGATACGACGCGATGATCCGCTCCGGCACACAGTGCTCCGAGCGCACAAGCGCACCCCAGTAGCGCACCGGTTTTCCCCGATGCCATCTGCAGATACTCGGCCACACTGATACTGGTCCGCTCAGCGAATGCGCAATCCTCGTACTGCCCCCGGCACAGTGTCATCGTGGCTCGCGCCAATCGAATGACCGCTTCCGCTGTCACCGGCTCGGGCACGCCATCCGACAGCACACCGAGAGCCAATGCTTGCATGGCATCGCCGAGCAGCGTGGCGTTGGTTTCGCCCCACAGTCGCCAAATCGTCTGGCGCCCATGCCGGAATGGATCTCCGTCCATCACGTCATCGTGCACGAGCGAGAAGTTGTGCAGTAGTTCCACTGCCGCTGCGGCATGCACCGAATCGTCGACCGATCCGCCGCACGCTGCTGCCGCTGCGAAGGTCAGCGCGGGCCGCAGTGCTTTGCCCTGCACTCCGTCGGTGATCTCGATGCCCTCGGGATCGCACCAGCCGAAGTGATAGCCCGCCATCTGATCCAGCGGTTCGGCAAGTCCGCCCACCGCGGCTCGCAGGACCGGGTCGATGGCCCGGCGGGCGTCGGCGAGTTGTCTCCGGGCTATTCGCTCGACAGCGGATTGCGCGGAATCCGTTGTGCGCGGCCGCACGTCGGTGTGGCCGGTCAGGGTGGCCACCGCGGGACGGGAAAGTCCCCAGCGGCGTTTGGTCTCGCGGCGTTGTCCCACGGTGGAACTGTTCGGTTTCGACGCTCGCATGTTCGGCCCCGCTCACTCGGACACGGCCCCCGCAGCCACCCTTCGGTGAACGGGGCGGCCATGCATGGAAGAAGCCCCATACTCTCACCACCTGCGGAAAATGCGGGGCCGCCTGCAGGTTTCAGTTCGGCAACGACCCTCGCGCGCGGGTATCGACTCGGCTGCAATCCGCAGTCGAATCGTCTCGGGCGGCGCGTCGGCGGGGTGTGCCGCCCTCGCAAAGCGGCGAAGTTCGCCGATCCCTGCGGCTATATCTTTCGCAAAGCACAAGATCGATGGGCTGCCTCGTCGTACGCTGCCCACCGATCGGAAGAGTTACGGCACGATTCGGAGGCCCCCATGCTGTCCCTGCAGGAGATATCGGACCGACTGGAAATAGCGGATGTCATGGTGCGCTACTCCCACGCGGTGGACACCCACCAGTGGGATCTGCTGGACGAGCTCTTCACCGCTGATGCTCATATCGACTACACCGCGATGGGCGGTCCCGCCGGTGATCTGGCTTCCACCAAGCAATTTCTGGCCTCCGTCATGCCGAATTTCACCGCGTTCCAGCATCTGGTGAGCAATTCCTCGATTCGAGTCGATGGAGACAGTGCGACCGCCCGCACCATGTGCCACAACCCGATGGTGGTGGATGGTGCGGACGGTCATCAGCGGCTCATGCTGTGCGGGCTCTGGTATCTGGATTCCTTCACCCGCGTCGCCGGTGTCTGGCGGATCAGCCGGCGGGTCGAGGAGAAGTCCTATATGTTCGTCGCTCCGCCCGCGGATGCGGTCGTCAGCAGCTGATCGAACAGGTCGCGATAGCCGCGCAGGGCCTGCCGCAGTTCTTCGGTGTCGACCTCTCCCCCGCTGGACCAGCGGGTTTCGAGCTGCTGCAGGCGCTGGGCGTAGCCGTCGGTGAGGCGCTGCAGGGCGCCGGAGACGAGGTCGTCGGCGCGGGTCACCGCGTCGCGCGGGTCGTCCACGAACATGGTCTGAACTTCACGCCACTGCTCGCGCAGCTTGCCCGCGTCCGGGCTGCCGGGGATCGCGTTGCCGCCGTTGCCGGGACGATGGGCGTCGCCCGCGCCGGGCTTGCGGTCCGAGCCCGGGTGTTGCGCGGCGGGCTGATGCGCGAGTGCGTCAGCTTCCTTGTTCGCGCCGGGAGCGTGGGCGCTGGGACCCGACGGCTGGACGTCGCCGGTCGGCTGCGCGTGCACGCCGCTCGCGGTGGGCTGGTGCGCGCTGCCGGGCTGTGCGGCCGCGTCCGAACCCGGCTGGTGCGCGCTCGGCCCCGCGTCGCGAAGTTCGTTGCCGGTCACGGTGTTCGCGGGCTCGGCGTCGGGGAACGGCCGATCGCCGCCGGGCTGCGCGTGACTCGCGTCCTCGCGCAGGCGTTCCTGGGCGGGATCGTGCTGTTCGGCGGTGGCGCGTTCGGCCTCCTGGCGCTTGGCCTCGCGCGGGGCCTGTTCGGTGTCGATGCCCGCGGCCTTGGCCTTCTTCGCGCGGTCGGATTCGAAAATGCTCATGGTTCTCGCCTTACTTGTTGGGTGCGGTCTGACCGGCGCGATTGCCGTCCAGCACATCGACGAAAAGTTCGCGGTAGTGCACGATCGCGGCGCGCATGTCCTCGGTCGAGGCCTGCCCGCTGGCGGCTCGTCCCGCGATTTCGTGCGCGGTGCGGAATTGCTCGAGCGGCGCGGCGTGCCGGACGGAGAGATCGGCCAGCTGCTGCTGGAAGTCCTCGGTCGGGTAGCCGCGGTCGGACATGACCGATACGAGCAGTCGATCGGCGTTGTCGAGTGAGCGCACCGGATCATCGATGAACTGTTCCTGCACGTGCGCCCACTGCTGGCCGTAGCGCGCCTTCTCGTCCTCGCTCAGTTCGCGCAATTGCAGTTGGCTGTGCCGCTTCTCGCGTTCGGTGAGCTCCTGTTCGGCAGCTCGGCGGCTCTCCGATTCCTGTACGGCCCGGTCGTATTCCGGACCGAATCGATCCTGTAATCGCCTGCGCCGCAACCACGGTCGTACGGCCAACCCGATGGCGACCAGTACCGCGAGCACCACCAGCACGATGAGCACCGTCATTCCTGCACCCGACATCTGATCCTCCTCGTCGAGTTCGTCTCTGTGACGACGTAATGCCTCGGCGAGGAGGTCTCAAACGTGCGGCGTTCGGGTCAGTCGTGCAACAGGCCGGCGAGGAACCCGTTGGCGAACACCCGATGGGGGTCGTGCTGATCCAGGGTGGAAACAGCGGTGTCCCAGGTGTTTCCGGCTGTCAAACCGGCGCGATAGGCGTCGGGCACGATCGTGTCGAGCACGTCGCGATCGGCCCAGGCGCCGGTGTCGCTGTAACCCCAGCCCTTGGACCATTCCGGGCGGACCTGGGCGTAGTCGCCCGAATAGTTGGCCAGGACCCACCGTTCGGTTTCGCGGTAGAAGCGGATGCTGCCGGGGGTACCGGGGATGGTGAGGATGTCGAGCCAGATGGCCACTTCCCACTCCGGGTGATCGGGGCGGGGCCGAATGGCCGACAGTGCCGGGGTGAGTGCGCCGGGCACTCCTGCGTCGCCGGGGTCGTCGAGTCCGGTCACCCGAATCTCCAACGGCCCGTTCATCGGATAGCTGCCCTCGGCCGCGTATCGGTTCAGTCCGTCGCGGAAGTACGCGTAGAACTCGCTGACGACTCGCTGCACATCCGCACGCCGCGTGAGGATGGCGTAGCCGTTGGCGGTCACCTTCAGCGTCGTGGGCCGCACGTACAACAGGGTGTTCTTGGACCAGCCCCACAGGTCGCGCGACGCGGTGGCGGTCAGGCCCATCTCGACCATGTCCATGTGCATCCGGCACATGGCCGGGGTGAGTCCGTACGCACCGGCTTCGATGCGGCACATGAGGTCGGTGATGGGATCGGGGATGGTGTCGCAGAACGGATAGTTGAACGGCCCGTTGACCATTCGCGCGCCGGCGGGCTGTTCGGGGCACACTTCCCACACCTTGAGCCACGGCGTGCTCGTGTACGGGAACCAGATGGCCTCCGCTCGCCCGGTGCGTTCGACCCACGCTCCGAACGACTGCTCGCCCGCTGCGGCCGGCGGTGCGAACAGCGTGTCGACGTCGATGTCGGTCAGGCTCCGGCACCGCAGGCGCGTGTTCTCGCCGGTGCGCAGTGTCGCCTCGATCAGGAACGTGCGACCCAGATTGACCAGTAGCGGGGCGATCGCCGGATCGTCGCGCTCGAAGGTGCGCAGGGTGTAACTGTCCGCGGATTCGTCCCAGACGACGGCTGTGAGCGCCACGACGAGATTGCTGATCGACCCGAAAGTGTGCCCCGCGGCCCGGGTTTCACCGGCTGCCGGGATGCCGGTGCCGTGCCCGCCGATGGCCAGCACGCCACCCAGGGTGATGTCGCCCGGCGCGGGTGTGGCGGTGAAGCCGAGTCCCGCGGATTCCAGTGCGGTCATGAGTACTTCCATGTGCACGCCGGTCTGCGCGGTGACGCTCGCCGGCGTGCCCGGCGTGATGGTGACGCGCGTGAAATGCCGCGTGGTGTCCACCAGCAGTACGCGCTCGGCTTCGTGCGCCAGCACGGTCAGCGGCGACCAGTTATGCCGCTGACCACTGGCGCGCACGGTCCAGCCGTGCGCGCGGGCCCAGTTCGCCAGTGCCACCACCTGATCCGCGTGCGTGGGCGCGCAGGTCCACATCCGGTCGATGAAAACCTCACCCGACCAGTTCTCGTACGCCTGCCGATACACCTCGACGCCGCCCGGCAATGCCGGTGGGGTCACACCCTCCGCTCGCGCGGCCGGTACCCGGAATGCCGGGGTCCAGCCGAACGCCGCACAGGCCGCTGCCCCGGCCAGACCCCCGAGTACGCCACGGCGACTCGGCAGGACGCGGTTTCCCTCGATCACTTGCCCACCACTCCTCTAATTAGGGGAGCCTTACCTTAGGCAAGAATGGAGTGCTGTGGGGTAGCCAGCTCGCGCTGTGCGGTACATGCCACACCGTCCGGTGCGAGCGCATGGGTATGACGTGGACGACCGCGCGGGCGAGTTGTCACACATGGAGAAGCCGGTTCCTTTCGACCGCCCCGGCCTACGCACGGGCGGGGCGGTCGCGGAACCGTCAGCGGCCGGGCAGGAACCGGATCGCGCGGGCGATACCCATCAGCAGCGGCTGCCACTTCTCCTGCGAAACCAGCGGCGGCGCATCGAGATTCAGGAAGCGCGTCACCACCACGGTCTGGGACTCGGTGAACTTCAGGAGGCCGTCGGGACCGTGGCGGCGGCCGACGCCGGAGATGCCCATGCCGCCCATGGGCGCGCCGGTGCTGCCCCACGCCGGGGCGTACCCCTCGTCCACGTTGACCGTGCCCGCGTGGATGCGGGCCGCGATCTGCTCGCCCTCGGACTTGCTGCCCGCCCAGACGCTGGCGTTGAGGCCGTATTCGGTGTCGTTGGCGCGCGCGATGGCCTCTTCCACGTTCTCGACCGGGTAGATCGAGACCAGCGGGCCGAAGGTTTCGTTGCGGCCGCACTCCATGGCGTCGGTGACCTCGGTCAGCACGGTCGGCTCGTAGAACAGCGGGCCGAGGTCGGGGCGGGCGTTGCCGCCCACGAGCACCTTCGCGCCCTTGGAGACCGCGTCGGCCACATGCTTGGACACCGTCTCGAGCTGCGCTTCGGAGATGAGGCTGCCGACCGAGTTGGAGAAGTCGTACGAGGCGCCGATGGTGGTGTTCTTGACCGCGGCCACGAACTTCTCGGTGAATTCCGCCGCGACCGAGCGGTCCACGTACAGGCGCTCGATCGAGATGCACAGCTGGCCCGCGTTGGAGAAGCACGCGCGCACGGCGGCTTTGGCGGCCCTGTCGATGTTCGCCCCGCCGGTCACGATCATGGGGTTCTTGCCGCCCAGCTCGGCGGAGAAGCCGATGAGGCGACGTCCGCACTGTTCGGCCAGGGTGCGTCCGGTCGCGGAGGAACCGGTGAACATGAGGTAGTCGCACTGGTCGACGATGGCCGTGCCGACCACCGTGCCCGGCCCGGTCACCACGGCGAACAGATCGCGCGGCAGTCCGGCGCGGGCCAGCAGTTCGGCATTGGCGAGCGAGGAGTACGGGGTCTGGCTGTCCGGCTTGACCACGACGCCGTTGCCGGCCAGCAGCGCCGGAATCGAATCGCCGATCGAGAGCAGCATCGGGTAGTTCCAGGGTGCGATCACCCCGACCACGCCCTTGGGCACCGCGCGCACCGACGCCCGGTTCAGCAGCGGGAACGCGCCCGCGACCTTGTGCGCGTCCAGCAGTCCCGGCGCGACGCGGGCGAAGTACCGGGCCGCGAAGATCAAGCCCATGATCTCTTCCTGAGCGGCCCATCGCGCCTTGCCGGTCTCGGCCTGCACGACGTCCATCAGGTACTCGCGGTTCTCCACCACCAGCGCCCGGTACCGCTCGAAGACGGCGGCCCGTTCCTTGGCCGGCCGTGCCGCCCATTCCGCCTGCGCGGCACGGGCTTTGCCCACCGCGGCCGTCACGTCATCGGCGTTGCCGACCGGCACGCTGCCGAGGGTGTTCCCGGTGAACACCTCGGTGATCGCACGGGTGTCGCGGTCCTCGGTGGTGTCCACCGCCGCGAACGTCCGCAAACGCTCGAAGACTGCGGGTGACGGCACGGGCATCGTCGCCTCCTACTTACGGGTAACCAACAGATACACGCAATCTACCCGTATGTGATTCACCCGACTCCCGAGTCCGTGATCCGCCCCGCTCGCAGCGGCTTTCCGTCCGGAAATGTCGATGCCGGAGCGTGTGGCCGGGCGAATCGAGGCGCCAGGGCGACAATGGCGCCCCGGTCCGCGCTCGCCGCGTGGACCGGGCGCCGAACATGTACGGCGCAGAGGGGTTACCCGCGCGGCAGCAAGCCCGACGAGCCCGCGCCCTGCAGCCAGCCCCTGCCGGACCCCGAATTGCCGACCAGCATCCAGAAATTCGACCAGGCGCTGTTCGGGCCCAGGAGCGCCTGGGCCGAGCCGGAGGTCAGCACGTCGTTGCCGATTCCGGAGCCGGTGGAGGCCAGGTCGGCCGAGCCCGATCCGGCGATCTCGGCGGTGGTCGCCGCGCGGCCCGAGCCGGCGTCGGAGAGCGCGCGGGCCAGTCGGCCCGAGCCGGTGCCGAGCTCGGCCGCCAGGTCGGTGTTCAGCAGCGCGGAGCCCGAGTCGGCGATCGCGTCCGCCGGAACCGCCGGTGCGGCTTGAGCATTGGCGGCCGCGCCGAGGAAGAGCGGGACTGCGAGTGCGGTGGACGCGAATGCGATCCGGTGTTTCATCGAAAGGTTGCCTTCCTGTGGAAAGGGCTAACGGTAGGCAACTCGCGCGGGGTGCAAACGCCCATACTTTCCACGGCAGCGGACGCGGAATGGAACCGGGTCGAGGTGGCTACGGTCGCTGAACCTATGTATCTTAGGTTTTGTCCTAATATCCATAGGAAGAGGTTCCGATGTCCCCACGCGCCGGGCTCACCGCCGACCGCATCACCGCGGCGGCCGCCGAACTCGCGGACGAGATCGGGTTCGACAACGTGACCTTGGCGGCGGTGGCCAAGCGATTCGGGGTCAGGGACCCGAGCCTGTACGCGCACGTGCGGAACCTGAAGGATCTGCGTGTCCGGGTCGCGCTGGCGGCGGCCGCGGAGATGGCCGACCGCATCGGCGCCGCGGTCGCGGGCCGGGCGGGGCGCGACGCGCTCGTCGCGTTCGCCGACGCCTATCGCGACTACGCGCTCGAGCATCCCGGCCGCTACGCCGCCACCCAGGGGCCCATGGACCTCGCCGACGTTGCGGACGCACCCGGTTACGTCCGCAACGTCGAGCTGACCGCCGCGATGCTGCGCGGTTACGACCTGGACGGCGATGCGTTCATCGACGCGGGTCGCCTGCTGCGCAGCACTTTTCACGGTTACGCCACCCTCGAACTCGGCGGTGGCTTCAACCATTCACGCGAGCCCGACGCCTCGTGGTCTCGCATTCTCGATGCCCTGCACCACCTGCTGTCGCGGTGGCCCGATCAGGAGAAACCGCAATGAAATCCGATACCCTGCGCGTCCCCGGCGCGACGCTCCACCACGAAATCCGCGGTGCGGGACCGCTGCTGCTGTTCCTGCCCGGCGGCGGCGGAGACGCCGGCACCGTGGACCCGCTCGCCGAGGTACTCGAGAAGCACTTCACGGTGGTCTCCCTCGATCCGCGCGGGTACTCCCGCAGCGTGCTCGACGGCCCCCAGGTCACCCAGCGGGTCGAGGTCCAGAGCGCGGACGCCCACCGGCTGATCACCCACCTCACCGGCGATCCGGTGTTCGTCGTCGGTGGCAGCGCCGGGGCGATCGTCGGCCTGGACCTGCTCGCCCGCCATCCCGATCGAGTCCGGCACCTGGTCGCGCACGAACCACCGTGCTTCGCGGTGCTGCCCGACGCCGCCGCACACCGGGCCATGATCGACGAGGTCGTCACCCTGTTCCACGCCGAAGGGCTCGCCGCCGCCTCCGCCCGGTTCCTCGCCGGAATAGGCAACGCGATGAAACCCGCCCCGGTCGCCGCCGAGCTGCCGCCCCGCGCCGCCGAGATGTGGACCCGCCTGGCCGCCAACGGCCCACTCATGATCGAGCACGAACTCCGCGAATTCACCTCCTACCTACCGGATTACGAAGCGCTGACCACCCACCGCGACCGCTTGACCCTGGCCGTCGGCCGGGAGACCGGACCCGCGCTCCCCTGCCGCCCAGCCAACGAGATGGCCGCGCGTCTCGGCCTGCGCGCCACCGAGTTCCCGGGCGCACACAACGGAATGCGGACCGACGCAGCCGAATTCGCCGACCAGCTGGTGGCCGCCCTCGTAGGGTCAGCGGCGGTCTGAACGATGGTTCGACTCGGCCCGGACCGTAGTACCGGAGCGGACGGCGCGGCAGAATCATCCGACCGATCGCGCGCCGGTGGCGCGGGCGCAGCGGGAGGTCCCGTACGTACTCGGTGATCCGGCCGGACTCGCGGCCCGGCGGCACCGGGCCGACGAGTTTCCACCGCGCGCGGCGTCGTAGTTCCCGTAAGCACCGACAGGCAGGAGTGTGAACATGGTGAAGCCGTTCCGGTTCGGGGTCGTGGCCCCGCTCATGGGTGACGTGGCGACCTGGCGCGACAGTGCGCGCCGCATCGCCGATCTCGGGTACTCGACGTTCCTCGTGCCCGACTTCCCGCTGACCCAGCCCGCGCCCGCCCCCATGCTGGCGACCGTCGCGGCCGACACCGGCCTTCGCGTGGGCGCGTGGGTCTACGCCTCGCCGTTCCGGCCGCCCTGGATGACCGCGTGGGAGGCGCATTCCCTGTCGCTGCTCACCGAGGGCCGCTTCGAATTCGGCATCGGCACCGGCAGGCCGGGCATCGAGGACGAGTTGCGCGACAAGGGCCTGCCCGTCGTGAGGCCGGCCGAACGCCTGGCGGAGATCGGCGCGACCATCGCGGCCCTGCGCGAGCTCGACGGCCCCGGTCTGCACACCCCGGTCACCATGGCGGTGCTGGGCCCGAAGGCGCGGGCGCTGGCGGCCGAGATCGCCGACACGGTCACCTTCGCGCTCGGCCCGCAGCCCCGAGCCGAGGTCGCGCGACTCGCCGCGGACTTCCGCGACAGGCCGGACATCGAACTGGCGCTGGCCGTTCCGGTGGTCGGCGACGCCGTCGCCGCGCACATGGGCCCGCCCGACACCGATCCGGCGGCCCTGCGCGCTGTCGACGCGGTGACCGTCCTGCCCGCCGATCCGGTGGCCGCGGCCGAGGAGATCCAGCGGCGACGCGAGGAAATGGGCTTCTCCTACTTCATCTTCGGCGCCGCCGAGGCCGGGCGGCTCGCACCGCTCGTCGCCGAACTCACCGGCCGCTGAAGCTGATCGAGTTCGCCCGAAACGCGCTGCACCGCTTGCCCTGCCGATACACCGCCGAGTAATGGCCGCCACGAGATAACTGAGAGTTTTGTCTCCCAACCGTTTTCGCGATTTGCGCCGGTCGGGCACACCGTCAAAGCTTGATCGGTTCAGTGTGTGAAGTAGCAGGGAGGGAATTTCTACTATGGCCACGACTCCTCCGAGGCAGCCGCACAGGGTTCGCGAGATCGACGTGGGTACGGCGCCGGACCGCTTCGCGCGCGGCTGGCACTGTTTGGGCCTGACGGCGGCGTTCCGGGACGGGGAACCGCATTCGGTGCAGGCGTTCGGGACCAAGCTGGTGGTGTGGGCGGACAGCACGGGTCAGCTGCAGGTGCTGGACGGGTACTGCCGCCACATGGGGGCGGACCTGTCCAAGGGCACGATCAAGGGCGACAATATCGCCTGCCCGTTCCACGATTGGCGCTGGAACGGCTCGGGCAAATGCGCGGATATTCCGTACGCGCGCCGGGTGCCGCCCCTGGCGCGCACGCGGACCTGGACCACGCTCGAGCGCAACGGGCAGCTGTTCGTCTGGCACGACCACGAGGGCAACCAGCCGCCGCCGGAGGTGACCATCCCGGTGATCGAGGGCCCCTACGACCGGGACGGGGCGTTCAACGAGGAGTGGACGCCGTGGACGTGGAACTCGCTGCTCATCGAGGGCGCGCACTGCCGTGAGATCGTCGACAACATCGTCGACATGGCGCACTTCTTCTACATCCACTACGCCTTCCCGGTCTCGTTCAAGAACGTCTTCGAGGGCCACGTCGCCACCCAGCTGCTGAAGACCAAGCCGCGCACCGACATCGGCTTCGCGGCCGACTACGGCGATTCGCTGCTGATCTCGGAGGCGTCGTACTTCGGCCCCTCGTACATGGTCAACCCGCTCAAGAACAGCTTCGGCGGCTTCGAGATCGAGAGCGTGCTGATCAACTGCCACTACCCGGTCTCCAACGACTCGTTCGTACTGCAGTGGGGCATGTCCCTGCACAAGCCCGAGGGCCTGCCCGCCGACGCGGCCGAGATGCTGGTCTCGACGATGGAAGAGGGCATCAGCGCCGGATTCCTGCAGGACGTGGAGATCTGGAAGCACAAGTCCAAGATCGACAATCCCCTGCTGTGCGAGGACGACGGGCCGGTCTACCACCTGCGCCGCTGGTACGAGCAGTTCTACGTCGACGTGGCCGATGTGGATCCGAAGGCCGTGCAGCGCTTGGAATTCGAGGTCGACACCAGCAAGGCCAACCAGGCGTGGGAAGCCGAGGTTCAGGACAACCTGGCGCGGCGCGCGGCCGAGGCGGAGACCGGAACCGGGACCGCCGCTGCCGCCCAGCCCGAGGCGACTCCCGCCGCGAGCGAACCGGCAACCGCCACACACTGATACTGCCCGGAATTACACCCAATTTGTCGCATTTGTACCGACTTGAAAATTGATGTGTAACTCCCCGGCCTCCGCCGACGAACAATCCCCCAGCAGTACCCCCGAATTACACCCGTCGAATTCGACGTTCGGAAGGGATTGTTCCGATGCTCCGCACCGCTCGACCGCGCACCACCCCGCTCGGCGGCGTCGCCGACCGCGACCTGTCCGACCCGGCCTACAGGATGAGGGTAGCCGGACCGGACACGTCGACGCCGACTCGGACGTCGCGGTTCCCGCTCGCCGTGGTGACCGGCCACGGCGCACGGGAATCGCGGGTGTGTGACGCGGTTGCCCGGTGCGACATCGGGTTTCACGGCGGTCACGGGCGCCGCAGGGGGTGTTCCCGCACGCGGGACGCCCGCGCCCTGTCGACGACCGTCCGGGCAGCAGAAAACAGGTGACGGTGAAGCCGGCGCGCGAGCGAGGGGTCCACGCGCCGGCTTTCGCCGTATCCGAGTGAGAACCGATTCGAATGCACGAGTGCCGGATCGACGACGACTCCGGTATTTCCCCCACTGGAACATATATCGCACGCCGGGGCTTGCCGCAAGCCCCGGGCAACGGTCCATACTCGCAGGTCGACACCGAGGAGATGGGGTAATCGTGGCCGAGGAACTAGCCGTGGGCGTGGGGCCTTCGAAGATCGATATGGCATATGAGCGATTCGGCGATCCGGGCGATCCGCCGGTGCTGCTGATCATGGGCGGCGGGGCGCAGATGATCAATTGGCCCGAGGGGTTCTGCGACGAATTGGTCGCGCGCGGACTGCATGTCATTCGATTCGACAATCGCGATGTGGGACGTTCCACGCACTTCACCGCCGCGCCGCCCACCGATATCCGGGCGGCCATGGCCGGTGATCTCTCCGGCGCGGTCTACGACCTGTCCGATATGGCCGGCGACGCGGTCGGGCTGCTCGACGCGCTCGACCTGGGCAGCGTCCACGTGGTGGGCGCGTCCATGGGCGGCATGATCGCGCAGACCATCGCCATTGAGGCGGGTGCGCGGGTGCGTTCGCTGACCACCATCATGTCCACCACCGGAAACCCCGAGGTCGGGCGCACGAGCCCGGGCGCGTTCGGCGACGCCGGGCCGCAGCCGGACGACCGCGCGGGCTACATCGACTGGCAGGTGCGCTCGGCGCGTGCGTCGGCTTCCCCCGGTTTCGTTTTCGACGCCGCGGCCGTGGCCGAGCGGGCGGGCCGGACCTTCGATCGCGGCGTCGATTTCGAGGGCATGATGCGCCAGATGGTGGCGGTGCTGGTCTCCGGTGATCGCACGGCGCGGCTGGCCGAGCTCGACATTCCGACCCTGGTGCTGCACGGCGCGGATGATCGCATCTTCGACGTGAGCGGTGGCCGGGCCATTGCCGAGGCGATTCCGGGCGCGAAATTGGTGGTCTTCGACGGGATGTCACACAATCTGCCGCGGGAATTGTGGCCCGTATTCGCTGATCACATCACCGAACTCGTCCGGCACGCGGAGTCTGTTCGAATGGGGTGAGGCAAACCGCTCACTCGCGCCGTGATGCACGGCTATTGTCTGGTCAACGGAAAATAAACGTGTATCACAGGTGGTGACCCAGCTTTGGGTAGACCGTGGTTGAAAAAGATTCTGTCGCAACGGATTCGAGCACAGCTCCGCACTCGATCCCCGCGCGGGGATATACCGGACGGCCGGTCCGATAGTCAAATCCCATCCCGCCCAAAAGGACTCGTACGGGCAGGCCGGGTATTCGATGGCTACATTCGGGCAATGCGCAGTTGGCGGCCCGGGGTCCGCACCCGGATTTTGGCGATCGCCCTGGTTCCGAGTCTGGCGCTGGTGCTGCTCGGCGTGGGCGCCGCGGGTGCGCTGGTCGATCGCTCCACCGACGCCCGCGACTGGGCGCGCGAACTGCGCGAGGGCATCGCGCCCACCCGCGAGCTCATCGAGGCGCTCCAGGAGGAACGCCGAATCACGCTCTGGCAGATCGCCGGCGCCGATTCCGATGTGCGCGCCCTGACCACCGCCCGCCTGCGCCTGGACAACGCCCTGCGGCTGCTCGCACCCGCGCAATCGCGACTGGCCGAACTCGGCCCGGACGCCATGGGCGCGAGCGTGGACGCCTTCGCGGCCCTGGGCGCGGGCCTGGTCACCCTGCGCGCGGGCGTCGACGCGGGCATCATCCCCGTCGCCGAGGCCTACGCCTTCTACAACCGCATGCCCGAACTCGTGCAGGCCGGGGTGCGCATCGCCCAGGAATCGGCGCCCGATCCGGCCACCGCGCTCGAACTCGCCGAATCACGCGAGGTGCTCCAGGGTTTGGAGGCCATGAGCCGGGCCACCGCCCTGGGCGCGGCCCTCACCGACGGCGGCACCGGCCTGACCCCGGACCTGGGCGCCGAGTACGTCCGGCTCATCGGCTTCTATCGCACGCGCGTGGACGGGCTGCTCGCCGATTCGGACGCCGATCAGGCCGCGGCGGCGCGCGCACTCCTGGACACCGACGCCTGGCGGCTGCTGGGCACGATGGAAACCGCCCTCGCACAGCGCGCCCTGCCCCGGACAGGCGCCGTCCCGCAGGCCGTGCTGCCCCTGACGGCCGGCGCGTGGCAGGCCGACGCCGAACGGGTCACCCTGGCCCTGGCCGAACTGTGGCAGTCACAGAACACCCGGGCACAGCGGCTGGCCGGCGACGCCGCGGACGTCACCACCCGCAATTCCCTGTGGGCAGGCGCGGCCATGCTCACCGTCGCGCTGGCGGCCATTCTGGTGGCGCTGCTGCTGGCCAACCGTATCATCGGGCGGCTGCGCCGGCTTCGCGACCAGACCCTGGCCCTGGCCGACGATCACCTCGCCGAGACCATGCGCAGGCTCGCCGCCGGGGAGACCCTCGACCCCGAGACGCACACGCCCGCGCTGAGTTTCGGCGGCGACGAGATCGGCCAGGTCGCCGACGCCTTCCAGCACGCGCACGCCGCCGCCGTCACCGCAGCGATCACCGAATCGCGCACCCGCGAGGGCGTCAAGGCCGTGTTCCTCAACATCGCGCACCGCAGCCAGGTCGTGGTGCACCGTCAGCTCGAGATCCTGGACGAGGCCGAGTCCGAGCAGGAGGATCCCACCCTGCTGGACATCTTCTTCCGCCTCGATCACCTCGCCACCCGCGAACGCCGCAATGCCGAGAACCTGGTCATCCTCGCCGGCGGGCGGCCCGGACGGCAGTGGCGAAACCCGGTGCCGCTCATGGAGGTCGTGCGCAGCGCTGTGGGTGAGACCGTCGAGTACAAGCGGGTCCGCACCGGCCGCCTGCCCGAGGTGTTCCTGACCGGCGTCGCGGTCGGCGACCTCATCCACCTGCTCGCCGAGCTCATCGACAACGCCACCTCGTTCTCCCCGCCGCAGTCCCACGTGCGGATCACCGGCGCTCCGGTCGGTCGCGGGGTGGCGCTCGAGATCATCGACCAGGGCATGGGCATCACGGATCCGGAACTGGCGCAGGCGAACACGCGCCTGGCGAACCCGGCCCGCACCGCCGACTTCGGGCTCACCCTGCTGTCCGAGGACGCCCGGCTCGGGCTGTTCGTCGTCTCGCAACTGGCCGCCCGGCACGGCATCTCGGTGCGCCTGTCCGAATCGGACTACGGCGGGGTCCGCGCCATCGTGCTCGTGCCGGACGCGCTGATCGCCGGTCCGACGCCCGGCCCCGACTACAGCTCCGGGCAACTGCCGGTGCGGCGCTGGTCCGAAACGCGCGTGGCCGCGCCGAATCCGGACGGCTCGGAGTACCCCACCCTGACCACGCTCCCCGCGCTCACCACGAACCCGCCGCCGGGCGTGCCCGACATCCGCCCCGAGCTACCCCGGCGGCGCCGTCAGGAGCATCTCGCTCCCGAACTGGCGCACGACCCCGCACCGGCGTACGACCCGTCGTCCGCCATCGCTCCCCCGGCTCCCGAACGCACCGCCGAGCAGTCCCGGGATCTGTTCTCCGCCATCGAGAACGGCACCCGGCAGGGCCGGCGTGCCGATCCCGGTCCACTCCCACCACTTCGACATCTTCAGGAAGGCGACGGTGACTACTTCCCCCGCCGGTGACCTCGGCTGGCTGCTCGACGATCTCGTCGACAAGCTCGCCGGGGTGCGCCACGCCGTGGTCCACTCGACCGACGGCCTGCTGCTGGGCCGTTCGGCACTGATGACCCGCGAGGACGCCGAGCACTTCGCGGCCATGTCCTGCACGTTGTACGGGCTCTCGCGCAGTGCCGGACATCGTTTCGACGGCGGCGAGGTCCGCCAGGCCGTCATCGAACTCGAACACGCGGTGCTGTTCGTGACCGCCGCGGGCAGCAATGCCTGCCTGGCCCTGCAAACCGGGGCCCAAGCCAATCTGGGCATGGTCGCCTACGAGATGAACCTGACCGTGCAGCGCGTCGGGACGTTCCTCTCGACCACCGCGCGCCGCGGCGAAATCGGCTGAGGCCCATGGTCGACATGGGGCCCGCGCGGACCGGCGAACCGGCCGCGCAGCCGCTCGCGCAATCGGTGAAGATACTCGTCGCGGGTGGTTTCGGGGTGGGCAAGACCACCATGGTCGCGGCCATCAGCGAGATCCCACCGCTGCGCACCGAGGAGATCATCACCGAACGATCGGCGGGCGTGGACGATCTGACCGGGGTGGAGGCCAAATCCACCACCACGGTCGCCCTGGACTTCGGGCGCATCACCATCGACGCCGGGCTGGTGCTGTACCTGTTCGGCACGCCCGGACAGGACCGCTTCTGGTTCCTGTGGGACGAACTGGCGCGCGGTGCGCTCGGGGCGGTGATCCTGGCCGACACCCGCCGGCTCGAAAACTCTTTCGCGGCCATCGATTTCTTCGAGCGGCGCGGGGTGGGGTTCGCCATCGGGGTGAACTGCTTCGACGACGCCCCGCGCTACGGGATCGACGAGGTGCGCGACGCACTGGATCTGGGCCCCGGCGTACCCATCGTCATGTGCGATGCACGCGACCGGGATTCGTGCAAGCAGGTGCTCACCACGCTCACCGAATATCTCATCACGCAGGTTGCCCACTGAGGCAGTTATGCTGAATCACACATAACATAGACAGTCAATCATGTTCCCGTTCAACGGGACCGGTGCGCAGTGGATCACACCCGTCCGTTACGTTGTGCCGATGTTCAGAGCGAGGCTCGGGGTCCGGACCCGTGTTCTCGCCATCGCACTGGTTCCCAGCCTCGCGCTGCTCGGAATCGGTGTGGGTGGCGCGGGATATTTGGTGGTAGAGGGAAAGAACGCGCGAGAATGGGCGGACGCACTCACCGCGGCCACTCCCCTCACCAAGGAACTCGTCACCTCGGTGCAGTTGGAACGCCAGCTCACCCTGGCCCAATTGGCCGGAAACGAAACGAATCCGCTCGATCTCACCGCCGCCCGCATGCGCCTGGACGACGCGCTCATCGGCATGGGCGCCACCACCAAGGACATGGAGGAGCTCGGACCCGACGCCGTCAAGGGTGACGTCGGCGGCTTCCGCACGCTGACCCGGACCCTGGCCGCGATCCGCACTCAGATCGACGGCAACGCCCTCCCGCTCGCCGACGCCTACCAGTTCTACGGCCACCTGCTCGACCTGATCTCCGTAGGCACCAAGGCGGTACAGAACTCCGCGCCCACCCCAGAGGTCGCCACCGAGACCGGCGAGACGCTGGAAATCGTGTCCGTCTCCGAAATGCTCTCGCGCTCGGCCTCGCTGGCCGAGGTGCTGCTCAACCAGGGCACGCTGGCACCCGAGCTGGCGATCGAGTTCTCTCGCGTGGTCGGCGCCTATCGCGTCAATGTCGGCCTGCTCGCGGGCGATGACGGCAGTCAGGGCAACGCCGCGATTCAGGCCGTGGTCGGCAGCCCCGAGTGGCAGCGGCTGATCATGATGGAGAACGTGCTGCTGGCGCGCGCGCTCGATCCGCTGACCTCCGCGCCCGCACGGCCCGGCAGCACCAACTCCGTAGCGCCGCTGACGTTCACGCCCGAGGAGTGGCGCGCCGCTGTCACCCAGGTCAACAAGACGCTGATCGAACTGTGGGACGCCGAGAGCAAGCAGGCCCTGGGCATGGCCGCCGACGCCGCGGACAGCAGCGCGCGCAACTCCGCCATCGCCGGCGGCGCCATGCTCGCGGTCTCGATCTCGGCCTTCCTGGTGGCGCTGCTGCTGGCCAACCGAATCATCGGACGGCTCAAGCGGCTTCGCAACGAGACCTTCGCCCTGGCCGACGAGGGCCTGCCCGAGATCATGCGCCAACTGCGCGAGGGCAAGGCGGTCGAGGTCTCGGCCGAAACCACCGAACTGGACTTCGGCCACGACGAAATCGGCCAGGTGGCCAAGGCGTTCAGTCACGCGCACAACGCCGCGGTCGCGGCCGCCATCACCGAGGCCCGCACCCGCGAGGGCGTGAAGGCGGTCTTCCTCAACATCGCGCACCGCAGCCAGGTCGTGGTGCACCGCCAGCTCGAGATCCTGGACGACGCCGAGTCCAAGCAGGAGGATCCAACCCTGCTGGAGATCTACTTCCGCCTCGATCACCTCGCCACCCGCGAACGCCGCAACGCCGAGAACCTCATCATTCTCGCGGGCGGTCAGCCGGGTCGGCAGTGGCGCAATCCGGTCGCGCTGGTCGAGGTGGTGCGCAGTGGCGTGGGCGAGGCGCTGGACTACACCCGCGTCAAGATCGCCCGCCTGCCCGATGTCGCCGTCGCCGGCAGCGCCGTCGCCGACATCGTGCACCTGCTCGCCGAACTCGTCGACAACGCCGCGCACTTCTCGCCGCCGCAGTCCCAGGTCGAGGTGCGCGGCAACGTGGTCGGCAAGGGCATCGCCATCGAGATCGTGGACCAGGGCATGGGCATGCCCGAGGCCGATATGGCCCGGGTCAACGAGATGCTGCGCAATCCCCCGGATTTCGGCGTGAACACGCTGTCCGAGGACTCCCGGCTCGGCATGTTCGTGGTCGCCCAGCTGGCGGTCCGCAACGGCATCTCGGTGCGCCTGACCGAATCCGACTACGGCGGCGTGCGCGCCATCGTGCTCGTGCCCTCCGCGCTCACCGTGTCGGCGCGCACCGGTGAGATCCCGGTGGTCCCCAGGCAATTCGACACCTCGCAGCAGCTCGAGCCGGTCAAGCACGTGGAGAGCGCCCGCCTGGTGGAACCGCCCCGCGAACTCGAGCCCGCTCCGGCCCCCGAATTCGCCCCCGAGCACCGCGTTCCCGAGCAGCAGCTGTCCTTCGAGACCCCGCCCCGTCCGTTCGAACCCTTCGCCGAGCCCAATGCGGTGCGGCCGCAGCCGGATTCGGATTCGGCCTACCGCCCTCGCGAACGTGATCGCTCCCAGTACACTGGCTCGGACGTCCGGCCCGCGCTACCGCGTAGGCGCCGGCAGGCAAGTCTCGCACCGGAATTGGCGCAGGAGACCCCGTCCACCGAGACGGAATCTCAGCCCACCCGCACGGCCGAGCAGGCCCGAGACCTTTTCTCCGCCATCGAAAACGGAACCAGGCAGGGCCGCCGGGCCGATCCCGGTGTGGTCGAGCCGACGTTCAATCCATTCCAGGACCGACAGGAAGGCGACGGTGACCACCTCAAACGCTGGTGATCTCAACTGGCTACTCGATGATCTGGTGGATCGGCTCGCGGGCGTCCGGCACGCGGTGGTGCACTCCACCGACGGCCTGCTGCTCGGCCGTTCCTCCGCCATGAGCCGCGAGGACGCCGAACACTTCGGCGCCATGTCCTCCACCCTGTACGGCCTCGCACGCAGCGCGGGCAGCCGTTTCGACGGTGGTGGCGTGCGCCAGGCGGTCATCGAACTCGATCGCGCCGTACTGTTCGTGACCGCCGCCGGCAGTCACGCCTGCCTCGCCCTGCAGGCCACCGAACAGGCGAACCTCGGCATGGTCGCCTACGAGATGAACCTGACAGTGCAGCGTGTCGGCAACTACCTGTCCACGACACCGCGCCACCACCTGGCCGGACAGGTCAACCCCAGGCTGTCATGATGGCCAGGCCGGGGGATCACTGGTTCGACGAAGCTGCAGGTCCGTTGGTACGCCCCTACGCCCGGACCGGCGGTCGAACCATGGGCGCGGGGCACGATCTCGACATGCTGACGGTGGTGGTGGTACCCAATACCGCTCCGCCGTTGCGCCGAGTCGAGCCGGAGTACACCGACATCGTTCGGCTGTGCAGGCTTCCACTGTCGGTGGCCGAGGTATCGGCCGCCATCAGATTGCCTCTGGCTGTGACCAAGATCCTCGTCGGCGACCTCATCACCGACGGCATCCTCAAATTCCGCGCGCCGGTCTCCGCGGAGGCGGCTCCCGGCGACCTCAACATTCTGCGAGCTGTTCTCGATGGCATCCGAAAGCTTTGACAATTCCCGGCCCCTGGCCGCCTCGGTGAAGATCCTCATCGCGGGTGGCTTCGGCGTCGGCAAGACGACCATGGTCGGCGCGATCAGTGAGATCGCGCCGCTGCGTACCGAAGAACTGATCACCGAGCTCTCCGCGGGCGTCGATGATCTGCGCGGCGTGGAAGGCAAGACCACCACCACGGTGGCCCTGGACTTCGGTCGCATCACCATCGACCCGAGTCTGGTGCTGTACCTGTTCGGCACGCCCGGACAGGACCGATTCTGGTTCCTGTGGGACGAATTGGCCCGCGGCGCCCTGGGCGCGGTGGTGCTCGCCGACACCCGGCGGCTAGAGGGCTCGTTCGCGGCGATCGACTTCTTCGAACGCCGCGGCGTGGCCTTCACCGTGGCGGTGAACTGCTTCGAAGGCGCGCCGCTCTACACGCCCGTCGAAGTGCGGGACGCGCTCGACCTCGACGAGCGGATCCCGGTGCTGCTGTGCGACGCCCGCGACCGCGCCTCCGCGAAGAACGTGCTCATGACCCTGGTCGAGTACCTGATCAACAAGGCGGCCGCGGCCCCCGGCGGGCAATTGATCACGCCCTGACCGCTTCTCGCCGCCCCGCGCACGAACACCTCGCGCCCGCCCCGGCTTCGGGGGCGGGCGCGATTTGCGTCGCGATCGACTCGGGGGCGCGGCAGCGGCCCCGAGGGGCTCAGCTCGGCTGCACCTCGGCGAAATCGCCGATCCAGCGATGCGGCGGGCGGGGGCCGTTCGGCTCCCCCGGCCGGGCCACGCCGATGGCGGACCAGCCCGCCGCCACCGCCGCGTCCAGCTCGTCGGGGTGATCGGACAGGAACAGAATGCGCTGCGCCGGAACGCCGATGGCGCCGGCGATCTTCTCGTACGAGGCGGCCTCGCGCTTGGGCCCGGCCGTGCTCAGATCGAAATGGCCGCTGATGAGCGGGGAGAGATCGCCGGGCCGGGCGAACTCGAACCAATCTCGCTGATTGCGCACCGATCCCGAGGAGTACACGTACAGCGCGAACCCGGCCGCGTGCCACTCCCGCAGCGCCGCGGGCACGTCGGGGAAGAACTCGCCGAACAGCGCGCCGGAGCGAAAGCCCTCGGCGCAGATGATGCCCTGGGCGGTCTTGAGCGATTCGGCCTTCACGTCGGTGTTGAGCCAGTCGATGAGGATGGCCGCCACCTGCGCGACATCGGCCTCGGGCCGTCCGGCCTGCTCGCGGGCGCCCGCGAGCACGGGATCGGCTGCGCCGCCGATGTTCTCGGCCAGCCAGCCCGGCAGCCGGGTGCGGGTGTAGCCGTACAGCTCCTCCCGCACCGAGCTGGTCGGGCTGGTGGTGCCCTCGATATCGACGACGATGGCCTCGATGGATCGGGTCGCGCTCACGCGGTCAGCAATTCGTCGAGGGTCGGGAAGCCGCCCGAGATCTTGTCGCCGGTGAAGTCGCCGATCCAGCCGTCCTCTTCCTCGAAGAAGCGCACGGCCACGAACTCGGGCTCGGTGCCCATGTCGAACCAGTGCAGCGTGCCAGCGGGCACGGACACCAGATCGCCTGCGGTGCAGACCGTCGCCAGCACCTCCTCGCCCAGGTGCAGGTAGAAGCAGCCCTGCCCGGCGGCGAAGAAGCGGACCTCGTCCTCGGCGTGCCGATGCTCGTCCAGGAACTTGCCGCGCGCGCCCGCGGCCTTGGCCGGCCACTCCGGGTCGTCGGCGTCGGGGTGGATGCGGGCCACGTCGATGAACTTGTAGCGCCCGTCGGCATTGAGTTCGGCGATGCGCGCGGCGTACTCGGCCTCGATGTCCGCGGTCGGGGTGGCGCCGGTGATCTCGAGCAGCGGCCAGCGCTCGAAGATGATGCCGCGCTTGCCGAGCTCGGCGGCGATGACCGCGTCGTCATCGGTGCGGAGCTTGACTTCGGCGGCGTCGGTGTCGGACATGATCTGTAGCAATGTCATTGCGGTTCCTCCTCGGAACTAATTCTCGCGCACCGAGATCTCACGGCGTCCGGTCAACGTGGTCAATTCACACATGGCTTCGAGGCATTCGACGCGATCGCGCGCCTGCGCCAGGCTCGCGCCCCAGGCGGTGACGCCGTGCCCGGCGATGAACAGCACCGGCGGCGCGTCCGGATGCTCGAGCAGGTACTTCTCGATATCCGCGCCGATCAGCGGAACATCCGCGTGATTCGGGAAGACCGGGATGTCGATGAGGTCCGGGCGGCTGCCGCCCAGGCCCTTGATCAGCTCGTACCCGGCGAAGCGCACCGGCTGCGGAATGGCGGCCGATGCGATGATCGAGAGCGCGGTCGCGTGCGGCGGGTGCACGTGCACCACGGCCAGCGCCTCGGTGGTGCGGTACACAGCGGTGTGAATGCTGGTCTCCGCGGACGGCTTTCGAGCGCCGGCGTGCACCGGCCGGGAATCGGCGAGGTGCACGGTCACCGTATCGTCCTCGGTCAGTTCGCCTTTGGACAGTCCGCTGGCGGTGACCACCGCGTGCTCGGCCTGGCGCACCGAGATGTTGCCCGCGGTGCCCGGCATCCAGCCGTTGGCGTACAGGCCGCGCGCGATGGCGGCGATGCCGTGGCTGCTGGCCCACGGGCCGGATTCCCCGGCGGGCACGGCGAATATCTCGCCGATGTCGTCGCTGTTGTCCGGGTGGTCGTAGTCCGCGACCCAGCGGGCGTCGAGCTTCGCGCTCAGGCTCTCCTCGGGCGCGCCGATCCCGCGCAGCTGCTCGGCCAGTTCGGCCACGACCTGCGCGGCGGTGAACACGCCCTCGGGCTCGGCGCTCTCGCCCAGCACGCCGTTCTCGGTGACCACGGCGGTGACCAGGTCGGGCGGGGTGACGTCGAAAGCCGGGTTGAAGGTTGCGGTGCCCGCGGGAGCCGTTGTGACACCGCCGAATCCGGTGACCTCGGCGGCGGCGCGCTGCTCGACCACGATGTCCGCGCCGGAGGCGGTGTCGAGGTCACGCGTGGATTCGGGGGCGACCACGATGAACGGAATGCCGTGTCGCTGGGCCGCGATCGCCAGCATGTAGGTGCCGATCTTGTTCGCGACCGAGCCGTCGGCGGTGATGCGATCCGCGCCGACCAGCACCGCGTCCACGCCCTCGGTGGCCATGGCCCAGGCGGCGGCCGAATCGATGGTGAGCCGGTGCGGGATACCGGCTTCCGCCATTTCCCACGCGGTCAGGCGAGAGCCCTGCAACAGCGGGCGGGTCTCGTCGACGATGACCTCGGCGAGCGCGCCGCGTTCGTGCAGCACGCGCAGCGCGCCGATGGCCGTGCCGACCGCAGTGGTGGCCAGGCGGCCGGTGTTGCAGTGGGTGAGCACGCGCAGCGGGCGATCGGTCCCGCACAGTCGCTGCACCAGATCGGCGGCGTGCGTGGCGGCGGCGAGATTGACCCGGCCGTCCTCGGCCAGCATCTCGAGCGCTTCGTCGAGCACGGCCTGCACGCCGTCGGACAGCTGGGCCAGCGCGCGCTTCACGCCCCAGGCGAGATTGACCGCGGTCGGTCTGGCATCGGCGATCCGCGCGGCCTCGGCCTCGACGCGCGCGGTGTCCACGACACCGTCCGCGGTGGCCGCCAGCGCGGCGATCACCACGCCGAACGCACCGGACACTCCGATGGCGGGCGCGCCGCGGATCGCGAGGGATTTGATCGCGTCGATGAGGTCGTCGACCGTCGTGATCCGCAGCTCCCGCAGTTCCTGCGGCAGCGCGCGCTGATCGATGGTGACCAGGGCACCGTCGACCCACGCGATCGAACTCTCATCCATCTATGTCTGTCCTCTGAGCTGGGGGATGTCGACTCGGCCCGCTCGACTCGGGCACACGCCAACCGTATCGAACCCGGATCGGCGCGTGACCGGCAGGTTTCGGATCACCGAAATCGGAATAGGACGACACGGACACGGGCCGGAGGTCCTGGTAGATGAGATTCACGTGCTGCCATGTCGCACTCCGCGCGCATACCCAAGTACCATTCCGATATGGCGAGAGAGCGTCGCACCCGCAAGATCACCGTGACGATGCCCGAAGAGGTCGCCGCCACGCTGGATGAGTGGCGCAGCAAGGGCCGGATCGAATCCATTTCGGCCTTCGTCGCGGAATCGGTGAAAGTTCGAGTCGATCGTGCCCAGTCCCTGGCCCGCATCGAGCAGGTCTTCGGCGGGCGCCCACCCCTGGATCTGATCAACAAGGCGCGGGCCGTGCAGGGCCTGCCCCCCTTATCGGAGGAGGATGTCACCGGCGACCACGCCGGCGCGGCATGACCTCCGCGGGTTCCACGCTGGGCGGCGTCGTCTTCGACACGGCCGCCCTGACGGCTTGGGCGCATCGCGTGGCCTATGTGCAATCGGTGGTGTGGGCCACCGCCGACGCGGGCCACACCATCATCATTCCGGCCACCGCGCTGGCGGCGGCGCGGGCCCTCATCGCGCCGGGCCGCCTCGACATCCTCACGGTTCTGCTGGATCTGCCGAACACCGTCATCCAGCCGCTGGATCGCGGCGCGAGTGATCACCTCGGCGCCGCGCTGGCCGATCGCCCCGACGCCGACGCCCTGATTCCGGCCGGGCACGCGACCATCGAAGCGGTGAGCCGCGATTGGCCCTGCCTGACCGACCGGCCCGACACCCTGCGCAAACTCGATCCGCGGATCCAAACCGACACCCTGCCCTGAACTCGAACTCTCCGGGCGGCCGATCGGCCGGGCGGTCTTCGCGCCGCGCGCCGGCTCAGCGCGCGAACTCACCGTGCATCTGCGTCGCGATATGGGTCGCGTCCAGATCCGCCAGCGCCTCGGACAGGATGTCCGCGTCGAAGGTGCCGTTGTCCCGGGCGTCGAGCAGGGCCGTGCGCTGCGCGGCCAGTACCGCCAGTCGCTGCCGCTTGGCCGCGACGAAGGCTTCCTTGCTCGGGGGTTGATCGCCGAATTTCGGTACGGGCGGGACGGTTTCGGCGCTGGTGCGCAGCAGCTTCATGATCTCGGCGGTCTGGGCCGCGGTCTGCTCGGCGGCCTCGGCGTCATCCGCCTTGGTGCCCAGCCGATCGAGCAGCGGTCCGATGGTGCCGCCCTGCACGAGCAGCGACAGGATCGCCACCGCGAAGGCGATCAGCACCAGCGTCGATCGGTACGGGGCGTCGTCGGGCAGCGTCTGGGCGGCGGCCACGGTGACCGCGCCGCGCATGCCCGCCCACACCACCGCGACGCCTTCGCGCCAGCCGAGCTGTTCGCGCATGAGGTAGTCGATGTCGGCGAGCCCGCGGGTCACGCGCAGTGAGAAGCGTTCGAGATCGCGGGGCGAACCCCGCCGCCGCCGGAAGTGATGCACCTTCCCGAACGCCTGGTCCTTGCCCTCTGGTGTTTCGAGCCGTTCCTGCCAGTCCTGCAGGATCGGCTGCAACTTCTCGTTGCGGCGTGACCACCGCTCGAGCAGGCCCAGCAGCGGCGCGACGTACGCGGCCCGGATCACCAGGGTCAGCGCCAGGGCGCCTAGCGCGATGAGCAGGGTCGCCGCGACCCCGGCGTGATCGTCCTGCACGTGCGTGACGATTTCCTTGATCTGCACGCCCATGGTCAGGAACACCGCGCCCTCGAGCACCAGTTCGACCGCACGCCAATTCTGGGTGTCCGAGAGCCTGGTCTCGGGCGAAAGCACCCGCGGCGCACTGATTCCGGTGATCAGTCCCGCTACCACCGCGGCCACCAGGCCCGAGCCGCCGAGCAGTTCGGCGGGCACCGACGCCACGAACGGCACCGTGAACGAGAGCACGGTGTTGACCGTCGGATCGGTGACCCGCCGCCGAATCGCGAGATCGACCCGGCCGACCGCGACGCCCACGACGACCGCGACCACCACCGAATAGACGAAGGTCCCCAGCGCGCCCCAGAACGCGAAACCGGCCGCGGTCGCGACGATGGCGGTGCGCAGCAGCACCAGCGCGGTCGCGTCGTTGAGCAGGCTCTCCCCGTCCAGGATCGTCACGACCCGCTTGGACACCGGGGTCTTCTTGATGATCGAGGTGGCGACCGCGTCGGTCGGGCTGATGATCGCGCCCAGCGCCACGCCCCAGGCGAAGCCCAGATCCGGGATCACCAGCATGAAGAACACCCCGAGCAGCAGCGCGCTGGCCACCACCAGCAGCACCGAGAGCCCGCCGATCGCACCGAAGTCGCGCCGGAAGTTCATGGCGGGCATGGACACCGCCGACGAATACAGCAGCGGCGGCAGCACGCCCTGCAGAATCCACTCCGGATCGATGTGGGTGTCCGCGAACACCGGCAGGAAGCTGGCCGCGACCCCCACCGCGACGAGCACGAGCGGGGCGGCCACCCCCAGTTTCGGCCCGAGCACCGCCGACGCGGCGATGGCGAGGATCGCGATGACGGCCAAGAACAGGAACTCGATCACGGTGACGCTCCCGGGTTGTTCGGTCCTGGGCGGGGTCGTGCGAACTCAGGCCGGAGACGGCTGGGCCGCGGCGCGGCGATGCCGCCACTGCCAGTAAGCGATCGCGAGGACCGCGACCACCGCGACGACGATCGCCAGCCCGGAGTCCACGCGGCGCGCGATGACCGTCACCGAACGACCGAGAAAGTAGCCCGCCGCCACCATCGCCGATCCCCACAGCATCGCCCCGACGGTGGTGACGACCAGGAAGCGGCGAAAAGAGATGGGAGACATGCCGACCAGATGCGGCAGCATGGTCCGGAAGAAAGCGCTGAATCGGCCGAAGAGAATGGCGCTGTCGCCGTGTCTTTCGAGGAATCTGCCGGTGTTGTCCAGCTTTTCGCGATAGCGGTCGAAAACCGGCCAGTGCAGCATTCTCGTGCCGTAGTGCCGGCCGAAACCGTAGCCGACGCTGGCGCCGGCGATGGCCGCGGCGACGACGAGTCCGAGGGTGACCGGCAGCATCGCGTGATTGCGGCTGGCAGCGGCTCCCACCAGCAGCGCGGCCGTGTCGCCGGGCAGCAGCAGCCCGAAGATCATCGACTCCTCGGCGAACACCAGGGCCGCCGTGATGACGTGCATCCACACCGGCGCGATGTTCATTATTCGCTCGACGACCGAATCCATTCCCGGACGCTAACCGGCCGGTGGAAATGGCGGTGATCGACACACGGCGCTGCGGTTCATCTGCAATGTGTCGATATGAATTCGTATCGCGGGCCGCGTTCGATGGGATATTGAAAATTGCTGTGGCGAAATAGGTATCGATCGGCATTGCGGCGTCGCCGCCGGACTCACGATAACCCGGCGCCGCGTACGGGATCGGGCGCTTGCGGTGCCGGAGTTCTGACGGCATCGGGAACGGCAAGCGGGATGCCGCAAGGGTCCAGGTCGCAGGTACGGGCGTGAATCCGATTCGGGCGTTTCTGCGAACGGGGCGTGCGGGCGGGGCGGGTTGTCGCGGAGGCATCGAGGCTCGGGTGGGCGGAAACGGACGCGACCGATTCCCGGGCCGGCGACTCGCCTCCGGCCCGGGACGGCTGTTGCGAAAACGAGCGACCGGCCGTAGCTTCAACAATACGCACGACCGTTCGTGTTGTTTAGATCTTCAGCCCGCTCGCTCTCGAAAGCTCCGACATGACCGACGTATCCGCACGGCCTACGTCCGTGCCCCCGCCCGACTCCACGCCACTTGATCCGCGCCTCGAACAGGAGCCGCCGCGCTCCCCCGATCCTTCCGGCCCGGCGATGCCGAATCCCGTACCTGCCCAAGCTGACTCACCCACCCCGGCCGCACAGCGTGCTGCCCGGCGCGCACTGCTCGTCGCGTGCGGGGCGGCATTCGTCGCCTTCCTGGATCTGTCGGTGGTCAACATCGCGTTTCCCGCCATCACGCGCGACTTCCCCACCACCGCACCGACTTCGCTGACCTGGGTCGTCAGCGGATACGCCGTGGCCTTCGCCGCGCTGCTGACCCCCGCCGGGCAGCTGGCCGACGCCCTCGGGCGCGGGCGTGTGTTCCTGTACGCGCTGGCCGGATTCGCCGTCACCTCCCTGCTGTGCGCACTCGCACCGAATGCCGAATGGCTGATCGCGGGTCGCTTCCTGCAGGGCATGACCGCGGCGTTCCTGATACCCGCGGGCCTGGCGCTGGTCCTGGGCGTCACCGCGCCCGAGCGCATCGGCATCGCCATGGCGGCGTGGACCGCGGCCGGCGGATTCGCCGCGACCGTGGGTCCCGCGGTGGGTGGCGCGCTGGTCGAATGGTTCGGTTGGCGTTCGGTATTCGTGATCAACGTCCCGATCGTGGCCCTGCTCGTCGCGGCCGGATTCCGTCTGGCCGCCGGGGAGGAACATCGGCGGGACGGCCTGCCCGACCTGGCCGGGACCGCCGCCACCGCGCTCGGGATCGGGGCGCTCGTCGCCGCGGTGACCGAGGGTCAGCAGTGGGGCTGGGACTCGTGGCGCACCCTGGCCTGCGGCCTCGGCGGCGCGGCGCTGCTCGCCATCGCGCTGTGGCGCTCGCGGCGGCATCCGCGCCCGGCCATCGCCGTGGGACTGTGGCGCAGCCATCGCTACGCGCTGGTGAACGCGACCGCTTTCGTGTTCGGCGCCACCATGTTCGCGTGGTTGCTGGCCGGGCCGCTGTGGCTCGATCAGGTCTGGAACTACTCGGTGCTGGAGTCGGCCGGTGCCATGACGATCGGCGCGATCGCGTCCATGATCACCGCCGTCGCCGCCGGACGCGCCCCCGAGTCGTGGCAGCGCTGGGCGGGCGTGATCGGCGCCCTCATGTTCGCGGCCTCGACCTACTTCATGAGCACCGACGCCTGGAACGGCACGCCCGCGCTGTGGACGGCCTGGATTCCGGCCGGCCTCCTCGGCGGCGGCGGCATCGGCCTGGTGATCACCGTCCTCGGCACCGCGGCCGCCCGCTCACTGCCGCCCGAGCGGTTCGCCGCGGGCGTCGGCATGAACCTGACCGCCCGGCAGTCCGGTGGCGCGCTCGGCATCGCGATGCTGGCCGCGGTCTTCGCCGCCAACTCCACCGACGGCCTCGCCGCCTTCCATACCCTCTTCGCCCTCTGCGCGGCCATCTCCCTGGTGGCAGCCGTCCTGGCCGCGCTGCCGGTGGGCCGAACCCGCTGAGGTCACCGGCCCCGCCGGTCGGGCGAATCGGCCGGCGGGACCGAGACCGCCCCCGCTCGAACCGAATTCGCGGGTCTCAGCCCTGAGATTTCGGGCGGGCGCGCAGGTGGGCGCGCTCGCCCTGCTTGCCGAAGAGGCTGAGGAACTCGACCGATTCCCGGCCCGCCGGCCCGAACCAGTGCGGCACGCGGGTGTCGAACTCGGCCGCCTCGCCGGGCGACATGATCAGATCCTGATCACCCAGGACCAGGCGCAGGCGGCCGTTGAGGATGTAGAGCCATTCGTAGCCCTCGTGGATCTGCGGGTTCGGTTCGCGGCGGCGGTCATCGCCCGGGATGATGATCTTGAACGCCTGGATGCCACCCGCCCGGCGGGTCAACGGCAGCATCGTCATACCGTGGTTGGTGACCGGCCGCATGTGCACCCGCGGATCCCCGGTGGGCGGTGCGTCGACCAATTCGTCGAGGGTGACGCCGTGCGCGCGGGCCAGCGGCAGCAGCTGCTCCAAAGTCGGCCTGCGCGCACCGGATTCGAGCCGGGACAGGGTGCTCACCGAGATCCCGGTGGCGGTCGAGAGTTCGGCGAGGGTGGTTTCGCGCTGCCGGCGCAGGTCCCGGAGCCGGGGGCCGACCGCGTCGAGGGCACGATCCAGATCCTGATCCATCCGGCCATTTTGCCATATCGGCAAAATTGTTTGCCAGTTCGGCGGTGGTTGTCACATCCTCGATACCAGGAGGTGGTCATGGTGACCTTGCAGCTGAACGACAGCTATGACGTGGTGGTTATCGGTGGCGGCGCGGCGGGTCTGAACGGCGCGCTCATGCTCGGGCGGGCTCGCCGTTCGGTCGTGGTGATCGACGCGGGCGCACCGCGCAACGCCCCCGCCGAGGGGGTGCACGGGCTGTTCGCCCGAGAAGGCATGTCGCCCTTGGAATTGGTCGAACGCGGCCGGGCCGAGGTGCGTCGGTACGGCGGGCACGTGGTCGACGGTGAAGTCACCGGTGCCGTCAGGGACGGCGACGGATTCATCGTGTCCCTCGCCGACGGCCGCACCGTGCGCGCCCGCCGGCTGCTGGTGACGACCGGGCTCGTCGACGATCTGCCCGACATCGCCGGCGTGCGCGAGCAGTGGGGCCGCGGCGTCGTGCACTGCCCGTACTGCCACGGCTGGGAAGTGCGCGACCGGGCCATCGGCGTGGTGGGCGCGACTCCCATGGCGGTGCATCAGGCGCTGCTGTGGGGTCAGTGGACCGATGACGTCGTGCTGTTCACCCACACCCAGCCCGAGCCCACCGCGGAACAGGCCGAACAGCTTGCCGCCCGCGGCGTCCGGGTCGTCCCGGGCGAGGTTGTCGCGGTCGAGTCCGACGGTGATCTGATCACCGGCGTCCGGCTGGCCGACGGCACGGTGATCGAGCGCGAGGTGGTGGCCCTGGGTGCGCGGATGATCGCCCGCGCGGACTTCCTCGCGTCGCTGGGTCTGCACGCGGTCCCGCACCCGATGGGCCCGGCCATGGGCGATCAGGTACCCGCCGATCCGATGGGGCGCACCGAGGTGCCGGGCGTCTGGGCCGCGGGCAATGTCACCGACCTGTCGGCGCAGGTCGGCGGTGCGGCCGCGGCGGGCGCGTTCGCGGGCGCGCAGATCAACATGGATCTGGTGACCGAGGAGACCCGCCTCGCGGTGGAGGCTCGCAGGGCGAGCACGGTTCCGGTCGGCTGATCGCCGGCTCTTCCGCGCGTGCTCCCGTCTCGAATGTGAGGCAGGCTCTCAGGCGCGGCCCAGCGCCAGCGTCACGTTGTGCCCGCCGAACCCGAAGGAATTGCTCAGCGCGCGGTCGGCGCTGTGCACCTGGGCGGCCCCGGCGACGACATCCAGTGTCGTGCCGGGGTCGCCCTCCTCGAAATTGAGTGTGGGCGGGATGATTCCGTACTCGAGCGTGCGCAGGGTGAGAATCGCCTCCAGCGCCCCGACCGCCCCGATGGAATGCCCGAGCGCTGACTTGGGCGCGTAGATCGCCGCGTGCGGGGCGACTTTCATGATCGCCGCGGCCTCGGAGGCGTCGCCGACGGGTGTCGAGGTGGCGTGCGCGTTGATGTGGCCGATGTCGGCCGCGCTCAGTCCGGCGGTGGCGATCGCCTTGCGCATGGCCCGGGCCGCGCCGTCGCCGTCGGGCGCGGTGCCGGTGATGTGATAGCCGTCCGAGGTGATGCCCGCCCCCAGTACCCGCCCGTGCACGCGCGCGCCGCGGGCCCGGGCGTGCGCTTCGGATTCGAGCACCAGCAGCGCCCCGCCCTCGCCGAACACGAATCCGTCCCGGGTCCGGTCGAAAGGACGTGAGGCGCGGGCGGGTTCGTCGTTGCGGGTGCTGGTGGCCCGCATCATGGCGAAACTCGCGATGGGCACCGCCTCGATGCGGCCCTCCACGCCACCGGCCACGACCACGTCGGCTTCGCCGGTGGCGATGAGCCGCCAGCCGTGCGCGATCGCCTCCGCGCCGGACGCGCACGCCGAAACCGGCGCGTACACCCCGCCTTTCGCGCCGACCTCGAGCCCGACCGTGGCCGCCGACCCGTTCGGCATGACCATGGGCACGGTCATCGGCGGCACCTTGCGATACCCGCCCGCCCGCATGACGTCGACCGCGTGCACGAGCGCTTCGCCGCCGCCCAGCCCGGTCCCGACCGCGACCGCCAGCCGTTCGGGATCCACCTCCGGCGCGCCGGCCTCCTGCCAAGCCTGGCGGGCCAGCACCAGCGCCAACTGCTGCACGAAGGACATGCGCCGCTGCTCGATCCGGGTGAGCCGGGTCCCAGGGTGCTCGGTCAGTCGCCCGCCGATCCGCACGGGCAAGGTGTACTCGGTCACGAAATCGTCTGTCAGCGGCGCTATTCCGCTCTCCCCCGCCACGAGCCGATCCCAGGTGGACGTGAGATCCGCGCCCAGGCTGGTCGCGGCTGCCATCGCGGTGACCACCACGCCCCGAGTTTCTGTACCAACTGTTACACCCATGCCGACATGGATACCTGTACCGTCCGCTACAGTCAACCCGTGCCGCGCCCCCTCGATCACGCCCGTCGCGCCGAACTGCTGTCCGGCGTCATCGACTACATCGCCGAACGCGGCCTCGCCGAACTCTCCCTGCGACCGCTCGCCGACTACCTCGGCACCAGCTCGCGCATGCTCATCCACTATTTCGGCACGAAGGAGCAGATGCTGGTGGCGGCCCTGGAGACGCAGCGGCCCGACATCCCGGCCATGTTCGGCGAGGTGAGCGATCCGCGGGTGCTGCGCACCCGGCTCGCGCAATCGTTCGCGGTGAACACCTCCGGCGCCGGCGCGGTGTCGCTGCGGGTGCTGTTGCAGGTCCTGGCCGCGGCGGCGGTCCCGCACAGTCCTTTCCGGCCCTACGCCGACGACGCGGTGACAGCGGTGATCAAGTCGCTCGCCGAGGCCCTGCATCGCATCGCGCCCGCCCACGAGGATCCCGAAGCCGCGGCCACCCTGCTGGTCTCCGGCATGCGCGGGCTCATCCAGGACTGGACGATCACCGCCGATACGCCCCGGATCACCCGCGCGGTGAATCTGCTGGTGGCGCAGGCGCTTCCCGGCGCGTGACCCGCTCGGCTACCGCTGCCGGGCCAGGTGCAGCTCGGCCGCGAGGGTGACGAGCTCGGACATGTGGTCCCCGTCGGTGCCCGCCAGGCGGGCCGCCTGTGCGAGCGGGAAGGCCCGCACCTCCAGAATCTGTTCCCCGTCTTCCGGATTGGTCGGCTCGCCGGTCAGCGCCACGTCGGCGGTGCACCACAGCCACGCCTTGTGCGGATGCGGCTGCCACGGCCGGTACGGCTCGGGATGGTCGGTGACCCCGTGATGCGCGCCGATCCAGTGCAGCGGTCCCGCGAGTTCGGCCCCGGCCTCCTCGTGTAGTTCGCGCACCACGCAGGCGTGCACGGATTCACCGGCCTCGCGCGTGCCGCCGGGCACCATCCAGAAGTCGCGGGCATCGCGGCACAGCACGATCTCCGCGCCGACGAAGCAGACGACGTGAATATTGGTCACCAGTTCGTCGGCCGGGAGATCGGTCGAGAATTGCACGTCCAGGCCGCCCCATTCCCAGCGGGTAGGGGTGTGCAGCAAGGGATAACGATCGGCGAGCGTCATGATTCGACGGTAGCGGGCGCCGCGATGCGGGGGGATGTCACACCGGATAGAACGCGTTTCAGTATTGTGGCCGCCATGGCCTTCGTCATCGATAACAGCGTGGACATCGACGCACCCGCCGAACTGGTCTGGCAGGTCCTGACCGATGTGGACAACTACGGCGAGTGGAACCCCTTCGTCCCCGAATGCACGACCACCCTCGAGCCCGGTACGCCGATCGATATGAAGGTGCGACTCGTCGGCCCGCCGCGCAACCAGCGCGAATACATCTTCTCCAATACCCCGGGCAAAGAATTCAGTTACAAGATGAAGCCCGCTCCCCTGGGCCTGCTGAGCAGTCATCGGCAGCACATTCTGACCCCGCTGGGCGACGGCCGGACCCGTTATGAATCCCATTTCGAACTGCAGGGCCCGCTGAGCCCGGTGGTCGGCGGTCTGCTCGGCAACGCCCTGCGCAAGGGTTTCGGCGGTATGACCGCGGGCGTCAAGCTGCGCGCGGAATCGCTGCGGGCCGGCGTGCGCGACTGATCGCGACGTACATGCGACCGTGGGGTGGGGGGGCGGGGTTGGGTGGGCCCCCACACGGCAGATCACCACTCATTAAAACAAAAACCAAC